>NZ_JBEOMB010000045.1:0-74429 GCF_046000175.1 Rhodoplanes sp. SY1 | reverse complement strand
GCGCTGGCCGCCCAGACCGGCAAGGCGACGGGCGAGATCTCCAGCCAGATCACCTCCATGCAGGCCGCGACCCAGGACTCCGTGTCGGCCATCAAGGAGATCGGCGGCACCATCGGCCGCATCGCCGAGATCACCAATACGATCGCGGCGGCCGTCGAGGAACAGGGCGCGGCGACCTCCGAGATCGCCCGTAACGTCCAGCAGGCCGCGAGCGGCACCACCGAGGTCGCGACCAATATCGGGGAGGTCGACCGCGGTGCCGCCGAGACCGGCTCGGCCTCCTCGCAGGTTCTCTCCTCGGCGCAGCAGCTGTCGGGCGAGAGCAACCGTCTCAAGCTCGAGGTCGGCAAGTTCCTGAACACGATCCGGGCCGCGTAGCCGCCCCACCGGCGTGGTCCGTCTGGCTCGGCTTCGAGCCCAGAACAGAGCGGCAGAAAGCCGCCGTTAAACTCACCCTCGAGCCCGGGCCAGAACGGCCCGGGCTTTTTATTGGCAAGGCCGCCACGCTGGAACGCGGCCGACTTTCTGCCATCCGAAAAGTATTACGCTGCGGGGCTTTGGCGGTCATTCAAACGCTGTATAGTAATAATTGAATACGTATTTATGCCGAGCTGTTCCCCCAACAAACGACGGAACATTGGAAGAATTTCTTATCGTATTTTCGGCAATTCTCGTCAGATCACGGCCTCGGCATACCCCTGCGTCGCCTCGGTTCTTGCCCCCCGTCAAGGCATCCGTCTCGAGTGTCGCCGGCCGCAGGCAACAGCACATCGACGTCGAGGCTCTGCTCATGAAGCTCCCATCGTTCATCGCCAAATCGATTCAGGCGAAGATCGCCTCGCTGGCCGGCGTCTGCCTGGTCGGCACGGCCGGCGTGCTGGTCGGCTACGGCGTGCTCTCCTCGTCCTGGAATAACCAGTTCGTCGACCAGAACGTCTCCTCGCTGCTGGAGCGCAACAGCCGCGAGACGCTGCAGTATCTCGCGGCGCGCGAGGCTCGCGCCGTGCAGCGCGAGTTCACGGTGGCGCTGGTGGCGGCCCGGACCATGGCCGAGAGCTTCGGCGTGCTCGCCTCCAAGGGGACCGAGGCGACGCCGAACGACATGCGGCGCGACCAGCTCAACCGCATTCTGCTGGACGTGCTGAAGCAGAACCCGCAGCTCAACGGCACCTATTCGGCATGGGAGCCGGGCGCGCTCGACGGACGCGACGGCGAGTTCAAGAACAAGCGCGAGGCCGGCTCCGACGCCACCGGCCGGTTCCTGCCGTACTGGACCCGCGCCCAGGACGGCAAGATCGCCATCCAGCCGCTGGTCGAGTACGACAGCCGCGACCGCCATCCCAACGGCGTGATGAAGGGCGGCTGGTACATCAGCCTGCAGGAGGGCGCCAAGGAGAGCGTGCTCGGCCCGCTGCCCTACATCGTGCAGGGCAAGAGCGTCTATCTCGCCACCCTGTCGGTCCCGGTGATGATCGACGGCAAGTTCCGCGGCCTCGCCGGCACCGACTTCAATCTCGACTTCGTCCAGAAGCTCGCCACCGAGCTGAGCCGCGAGCTCTACGGGGGCAAGAGCGAGGCCGTGATCCTCAGCGACGAGGGCCTGATCGTCGCGCATTCGGGCCGTGCCGACCTGATCGGCCAGCCGATGTCGACCTTCAACAAGAACGCGCAGGCTGACCTCGCCTACATCAAGAAGGGCGAGGAGTCGGTCGAGCTGGACCCGCAGACCAAGCTGCTGCGCGCCTTCGCCCCGATCACCATGGGCCGCACCGGCAAGCCGTGGTCGGTGCTGATCCAGGTGCCGCAGGACGTGGTGCTGGCCGACGCCCGCACGCTCACCGACGCGCTGCATGCCCGCGCCACCACCACGACCTTCTGGCAGATCATCGTCGGCCTCGTCGTCGCGCTCGGCGCCATCGCGCTGATGTGGGTCGCGGCGCGCAGCATCTCGTCGCCGATCCGCAAGAGCGTGACCTTCGCCGAGGGCATCGCGGCCGGCGACTTCGGCCGGCACCTCGACGTCGAGCAGGCCGACGAGGTCGGCACGCTGGCCGCGACGCTGCGCCGGATGCGCGACGACCTGCAGCGCATGATCGCGCAGCGCGCCGACGACCAGGCCAAGGCCGAGGCGCAGCGGCGTGGCGAGATGCGCAGCCTCGCCGACGGGTTCGAGGCCGCGGTGGGCGAGATCGTCGACACGGTGTCGTCGGCCTCCGGCGAGCTGGAGCGCGCCGCCGGCACGCTCACCCGCACGGCCGAGACGACGCAGCGGCTCTCCACCAGGGTCGCGTCGGCCTCCGAGCTCGCCTCGACCAACGTCCAGTCGGTCGCCTCCGCCACCAACGAGATGGCCTCGTCGGTCCACGAGATCAGCCGTCAGGTGCAGGAGTCGAGCCGCATCGCCAACGAGGCCGTGCGGCAGGCCGAGAAGACCGACGGCCGCATCAACGAGCTGTCGCAGGCCGCCGGGCGCATCGGCGACGTCGTCAAGCTGATCACGGCGATCGCCGAGCAGACCAACCTGCTCGCGCTCAATGCGACCATCGAGGCGGCCCGGGCCGGCGAGGCCGGCAAGGGGTTCGCCGTCGTCGCCCAGGAGGTGAAGGCGCTCGCGGCCCAGACCGGCAAGGCGACCGGCGACATCTCGGCGCAGATCACCGGGATGCAGGCGGCGACCCAGGACTCGGTCGTGGCCATCAAGGAGATCGGCGGCACCATCGGCCGCATCGCCGAGATCTCCGCCTCGATCGCCGCGGCGATCGAGCAGCAGGGGGCGGCCACGCAGGAGATCGCCCGCAACGTCCAGCAGGCGGCGGCCGGCACCACCGAGGTGGCGAGCAATATCGGCGAGGTCGACCGCGGCGCCACCGAGACCGGCTCCGCGTCGTCGCAGGTGCTCTCCTCGGCCCAGTCGCTGTCCGGCGAGAGCAACCGGTTGAAGGCCGAGGTGGGCAAGTTCCTGTCCAACATTCGGGCCGCCTGAGCGTCACGCCGCTCCGGCGCGCCGCGGCAACGCACCGCTCGACATGAAAAGGCCCGGGTTCTCGCCCGGGCCTTTTTTATCACAGCATTTTCCGCTGAAGTCGCCCCACACTCCGCTCATCCCCGCGTCAGCGGGGATCCAGAGCTTCTCTGCCGTGTCGCCCCTGGGTCCCCGCCTTCGCGGGGACGAGCGGAGATCGCGACCTCTTCATGGAGGACGGAAGCGCTGCAGATATCCAGTTCGTCGACACCGGCCGCGCTACACGTCGTCGAGCCGGTCGGTGTTGTGATCCTGGAACTGCTCGGTCTGCAGGTGCTTTCCGTCGCGGCCGCGCTCCTCCGAATGGAGCGCCTTGTCGCGGTTGGACAGCACCATGTTGTCGGGCAGCACGTCCTTGTCGACGTCGGTCGTCGCGCCCGAGCCGTCGCCCTTGCCTTGGCTTCCGACGCCCATGTGCTTCCTGCTGGCATTGGCCATCGTTCTCACCTCCGACTGATGCGTTCCGTGCGGGCGTCGCTCACCGATCCTGCTGATAGCCCTGGTGCGTCGTGTTGATCGTGCTGTTGCCCTGGCGGCCCTGCTGGTCGACGTTCTTGTCGGCGAGCTGCCGGGTCTTGCTCGGCGTGCCGGCGGACACGTCCGGCGCGTTCTGGTCGCCGGTGCCGTGCGGGCTCTGGTTCTCGGTGGGAACGGGCGGCGGCTTGGCGGTCATGCGGTGCCTCCTTGTCGGTCCGCGGCGACTTGCGCCGCGGCGCGTTGCAAGGGGCCAACGCCTCGGCCCGGCAATGGGTCCACGATGCGCGCTGCGCGACGACGGATGCGCCACGACAGCAAGATGATGAGGATTGGACGCGCCGTTCAGCGCAGCCCGGTCGGCTCGCTTGCGGCGACATCGAGGATGCGGAGCTGCGCACGCTCGGCGCCCTGCCAGCGGTCGACCGCGAGGCAGCCGGCGACATGCACGCGCCGCCCGCGGCTCTCCAACAACGCGCGACCGAGCGGCTGGCCGGCGGAGCGGAACGCGATCGCCTCGACGAAGGCGCCGTCACCGCCCTTGAGCCGCACCTTCACATGCGCCTGCCCGACCTCGTCCGCATAGGCGACCGTGTGGGACGGCAGCGCCATCACCGGCTCCGGATTGCCGGAACCGTAGGGTCCGGCCTGGGCCAGCGTGCGGCACAGCTCCGGCGTCACGGCGGCGGCCGAGACGGCGCCGTCGATCTTCAGCGAATGATCACGTCGTGCGACCTCGACGGCCGCCGCCAGCGTCTCCTCCAGAAACGCCCGGAAGGCGCCGAGCGCGGATTTTTTCAACGTCACGCCGGCCGCCATGGCGTGGCCGCCGCCCTTCACCAGCAGCCCCTCGTGCAGCGCCTGCTTGACGGCGCGACCGAGATCGACGCCCGGGATCGAGCGGCCCGAGCCGGTGCCGGTCTCGCCCGGCTCCATGGCGATGGCGAAGGCCGGGCGGCCGAACCGCTCCTTCAGGCGCGCCGCGACCAGCCCGACGACGCCCGGATGCCAGCCGGCCGCCGCCGTCACCACGACGGCCCCCTTCTCCTCGAGCCCCAGCGCCGCCATCGCCTCCGCCTCGGCTTCGGCGACCGCGGACTGCTCGATCACCTGGCGCTCGCGGTTGAGCCGGTCGAGCTCGGCCGCGATGGTCTGCGCCTCGACCGGATCGTCGAGGGTGAGCAGCCGGGCGCCGAGATCGGCCCGGCCGATCCGCCCGCCCGCGTTGATCCGCGGACCGAGCAGGAAGCCGAGATGCCACGCCTCCGGCGGACCATTGAGGCGCGCCACGTCCATCAGCGCCGTGAGGCCGACGCGCTCGCGCCGCCTCATGCCGATCAGACCCTTGGCGACGAAGGCGCGGTTGAGACCGACGAGCGGCACCACGTCGGCGACGGTGCCGAGCGCGACGATGTCCACATATTCGAGCAAATCGGGCTGCGGGCGCAGCTCGCTCCAAAAACCGCGGCGGCGCAGCTCGCGCACCAGCGCCACCACGGTCATGAACACCAGCCCGACCGCGCACAGATGCCCGAGCTTGGAGAGGTCGTCCTGGCGGTTGGGATTCACCAGCGCGACCGCCGGCGGCAGCGTCTCGTCCGCCATGTGATGGTCAACCACCACCACGTCGACGCCGAGCCTCTTCGCCTCCTCGAACGGCTCGAAGCTGGACGTGCCGCAGTCGACCGCGACGATCAGCGTGGTCTTTCGCGCGGCGATCTGGCGGATCGCCTCGACGTTCGGGCCGTAGCCTTCGAAGATGCGGTCGGGGATGTAGATGTCGGGATCGAGGCCGCACTGGCGCAGCACCAGCGTCATCAGGGCGCTCGCCGTCGCGCCGTCGACGTCGTAGTCGCCGAACACGGTGACGCGCTCGCCGCGCTCCACCGCGTCGGCGAGGCGCGCGGCGGCAGCCTCCATGTCGGTCAGCACGGCCGGGTCGGGCATCAGCCGGCGGATGGTCGGGTCGAGATGCGCCGGCACGTCGTCCGGCTCGACGCCCCGCCCCGCGAGAACGCGCGCCAAGAGCTCCGGCGTGCCGTGCCGCTGCACGATGGCGACCGCCCGCTGGGCGGCGCGCTCGTCCAGCCGGTCACGCCACACGCGCCCGGTGGCGGATTTTTCCACGCCGAGGAAGGGAGTCATGCGGCGGCGCCCGTGGCCGGTCCGGCGTCGCGCGCGCCCTGTCCTCCCCTCGTCCTGAGGAGCGGACCGAAGGTCCGCGTCTCGAAGGACGCGGCCCCTGCTGGACCGCCGCGGGGCCACATGGTTCGAGACGCGCCCTTCGGGCGCTCCTCACCATGAGGCGCAGCGCGAGCGAACGCGGCGGAAGCCAGCCTCACCCCATCTGGAACTTCTGGAAGTGGCGATGCTCGGCGCGGATCCAGCGCACCGTGCCGGTGGTGGAGCGCATCACCACGGTCTCGGTCTCGATGATGCCGGGGCGGAAGCGCACGCCGCGCAGCAGCGAGCCGGACACGATGCCGGTGGCCGCGAACACGCAGTCGCCGGTGACCAGATCCTCGAGCTGATACTTCTTCTTCGGATCCTTGATGCCCATGCGGCGCGAGCGCTCGCGCTTCTCCTCGTTGTCGAGGATCAGCCGGCCCTGGAACTGGCCGCCGATGCAGGACAGCGCGGCGGCGGCCAGCACGCCTTCCGGCGCGCCGCCGATGCCGAGATAGATGTCGACCCCGGTGGTCTCGGGGTCCGCCGTGTGGATCACGCCGGCGACGTCGCCGTCGGAGATCAGCTGCACCGAGGCGCCGGTGCGCCGCACCGCGGCGATCAGATCGGCGTGGCGCGGGCGGTCGAGGATCAGGGCCGTGATCTCGTCCGGCTTGACCCCCTTGGCCATGGCGAGCGAGCGGATGTTCTGCTCGGGCGGGGCGTCGAGATCGACGACGTTCTTGGAGTAGCCCGGACCGATGGCGATCTTGTCCATGTAGACGTCGGGGGCGTTGAGGAGCGAGCCACCCTCCGCCATCGCCATGGTGGCGATCGCGCCCGGCATCGACTTGGCGCACAGCGTCGTGCCTTCCAGCGGGTCGACGGCGATGTCGACCTTCGGGCCCTTGCCGTTGCCGACATGCTCGCCGATGAACAGCATCGGCGCCTCGTCGCGCTCGCCCTCGCCGATCACCACGGTGCCGGAGATGGGCAGGCGGTTCAGCTCGCGCCGCATGGCGTCGACGGCGGCCTGGTCGGCGGCCTTCTCGTTGCCGCGGCCGCGCCACTGGGCGGCCGCCACGGCGGCCCGCTCGGTCACTCGGACGATCTCGATCGAGAGCACGCGGTCGAGAGTTTCGCGCTGGCGGGTGGCGGCGATCAGGTTCCGATCGCTTTTGACGACCTCGCTCATGCTCACGTCGAATCCTTTCAAAGCGACCGGAGCGCAGGGTCTCTCCGGTCAGTTCTTCTCGATGCGGATGACCTGAGGGTTACCCGCGATCACACCCCTGTTCTTGATCTCGCTCAACGCTTTGCGCACGGCGTCCTCGGTCGTGGCATAGGTCACCAGGATGACCGGCGCGGGGGTCTGGGCGCTGTCCGGGCTGGAGCCGCCATGCGGCTCGCCGTTGCGCCGGCGCTGGACGATCGATTCGAGCGAGATATGCTCGTCCGCCAGATGCTTGGCGATGGTCGCGAAGGTGCCGGGCCGGTCGACGGCGGCGAGCCGGATGTAGTAGCCGCCCTCGTGGCGCTGCATCGGAGCGCGACGGCTGCCGGTCAGCGCCTCGGTCGGGCGGCCGAAGGGCGCGGCGCGCAGCCCGCGGGCGATGTCGGCGAGATCGGCCACCACGGCCGAGGCGGTCGCCGCCCCACCGGCGCCCGGTCCCACCAGGGTGATGGGCGGGAAGCCGGCCGGATCGACCGTCACGGCATTGGTGACGCCCATCACCTGGGCGAGCGGCGAATCGAGCCGCACCATGGTGGGGTGGACGCGCTGCTCGATGCCCTGCTCGGTGCGCACCGCGACGCCGAGCAGCTTGATGCGGTAGCCGAGCTCGGCCGCCGCCTCGAGATCCTCGGGCGTGATCGACGAGATGCCCTCGACGAAGACCGCGTCGGGATCGACCTGCACGCCGAAGGCGAGACTCGCCAGGATGGCGATCTTCTGGGCCGTGTCGAAGCCCTCGACATCGAAGGTCGGGTCGGCCTCGGCATAACCCAGCCGCTGCGCCTCGCGGAGACAGTCGGCGAAGGAGAGCTTCTCGCTCTCCATGCGCGACAGGATGTAGTTGCAGGTGCCGTTGAGGATGCCGTAGACGCGCTCGAACGAGTTGCCGGCGAAGCCTTCCCGCAGCGTCTTGACCACCGGAATGGCACCGCCGACCGCCGCCTCGAAATTGAGCGCGACGCCGTGCTTCTCGGCCAGCGTGGCGAGCGCCACGCCGTGGCGGGCGATCAGCGCCTTGTTGGCGGTGACGACCGGCTTGCCGGCCGACAGGGCCGCCTCGATTGCCGACTTCGCCGGGTCACCGGCGCCGCCCATCAGCTCGACGAAGGCGTCGATCTCCGGGTCGGCGGCGAGCGCCGCCGGGCTCGGGACGAAGCGCAGGCCCGGGATGCCGAGGGCGTGCATCTCGGCCTCGGCCTTGGCCGAGACCGCGACGAGCTTGACCGGACGACCGCACCGCGTCGCCAGCACGTTGGACTCCGGCGCGTTCGACTCCTGCTTCTGCAGCAGGCGAGCGACCGAGCCACCGACGGTGCCGAGGCCCGCGAGACCGACTTTGAGCGGCGCAACCATTTCGAGAACGACCTGTCGAGCGGGAGAATCGCGGCTCAGCGCGACTGAGCGAGGGGAACGACGTTGTGCAGCTTTTCGGGGCCGGTTTCAAGAAACCGCCGCAAGTTGCGCGCCGCCTGACGGATCCGCTGTTCGTTCTCGACTAACGCAATGCGAACGAAACCGTCGCCGTGCTCGCCGAAGCCGACGCCCGGCGCCACCGCCACCTCGGCCTTCTCGACCAGCATGGTGGCGAACTCGATCGAGCCCAGCGTGTCGAACGGCTTGGGGATCGGGCACCAGGCGAACATCGAGGCGCGCGGCGGCGGCACGTCCCAGCCGGCCCGGCCGAAGCTCTCGACCAGCACGTCGCGGCGGCGCTTGTAGGTCTCGCGCATCTCGCGGATGCAGTCCTCCGGGCCGTTCAGCGCCGCCGTGGCGGCGACCTGCACGGGCGTGAAGGCGCCGTAGTCGAGATAGGACTTCACCCGCGCCAGCGCCGCGATCAGCCGCTCGTTGCCGACCGCGAAGCCCATGCGCCAGCCCGGCATCGAGAAGGTCTTCGACATCGAGGTGAACTCGACCGCGACGTCGAAGGCGCCCGGCACCTGCAGCATCGAGGGCGGCGGGTTGTCGTCGAAATAGACCTCGGCATAGGCGAGGTCGGACAGCACGATGAGGTCGTGCTTCTTCGCGAAGGCGACGACGTCCTTGTAGAAGTCGAGATCGGCGACCTCGGCGGTCGGGTTCGACGGGTAGCAGACGACCAGCGCGGTCGGCTTCGGGATCGAGTGGGCGCAGGCGCGCTCGAGCGCGTGGAACAGCTCCGGCCCCGGATTGCACGGCACCGAGCGGATGACGCCGCCCGCCATCAGGAAGCCGAAGGCGTGGATCGGATAGCTCGGATTCGGCACCAGCACGACGTCACCCGGCGCCGTGATGGCCTGCGCCATGTTGGCGAAGCCTTCCTTCGAGCCGAGCGTCGCCACCACCTGGGTGTCGGGATTGAGCTTCACGCCGAAGCGGCGGCCGTAATACGCCGCCTGGGCGCGGCGCAGCCCGGCGATTCCCTTCGAGGCGGAGTAGCGGTCGGTGCGGAACTTGCCCGCCGTCTCCTTCAGCTTCTCGACCACGTGGGCCGGCGCCGGGAGGTCGGGATTGCCCATGCCGAGATCGATGATGTCGGCGCCGGCGTTGCGCGCGGCGGCCTTGGCGCGGTTCACCTGCTCGAAAACGTAGGGCGGGAGACGGCGAATCCGATGAAATTCTTCCATGATGTCGAAAGCTCCGCTGCGAGATCGGTGCCTGACCGGCGCGTGCGGGGCTTTTAACACGACGATCGCCGGATCAGTAAAGGTGGGGAGCCGAACCGGACGGGAATTCCGGTGCGGGGCCGAGTCAGCGCCTCGGGTCAGCGCCTCGGGTCAGCGCTCCTGCGTCTGGGCGGCTGTCCCGGCGCGCTTGGCGGCGGCGGCGCGGGCGGCGTCGAGGTCGGCCTGCACCTTCTTGCGCTCCGCCTCGGTGAGGGTGCGCTCGGCGCGGGCCTCGGCCATGTCGTTCACGGCCGGATAGCTCGGCGGCGCGGCCGAACGCGCCGGGGCGTCGCTCGGCAGCCCGCCGATCTGCTGCGGCATGTCCGACAGGATGGAGGAGCACCCCGCGACGGAGACGGCCACGGCGGCGAGAACCGCCAGGGTGGGCAGCCGCCCCGGGAGCCGATCCGCCCAAAGGTCACGTGGGCGCCGCGATACGCTTCTAGACATGGCGCGAAGTGACCAACATCTAAACTGTCGGATGAAACGCTGGGCTGACGGCTGCGGTACCGGCATAATATGTCCAAACCAAGGAGCCCTACCCGATGGATACCGCCCAGGAGAGGCCGATGACGCCGGACACGGACGAGCCGGAGGTCGCCCCGCTGCATGTCGAGGGGAACGGGGCCGAGCCGGTCGCCCAGGCGATCGCCGAGCCGGCGGACACCCAGGCGGCGGACATCGCGGCGGAGGGCAGCTCCGGCGAGGCGCTCGTCGAGGGGGCCTTGATCGCCGCCGAGGACGGCCTGCCGCCGCTGAGCTACGACACCCCGCCGCTGCCGGAGGCCGGTCCCGGCCCGACACCGTCCCACCGCGGCAACGGCCATGACACGTCGCCCGACGCGCTGACCGCCGTCCCGACCGCCGACGCCACCCCGCCGGAGGGGTTCGAGAAGGCCGAGCCGCCACATGCGGCGCCCGGCACCTCGCCGGCCGAGATCGCCGCCGCGGCCGACGCCGCCGGCGCCCCCCCGCCCCTGCCCGAGGCGACGCCCACCGCGGCCCCCGTTGTCGAGGCCCTCGCGATCGCGACGACCGTCACCGCGGCCCGCACCGAGATGCCGCCGGAGCCCGCCCCGGCGCCCCGGATCGAGACGCCCGCCGCGCCGACCCCGGCCGCCGCCCAGGCGCTGGGCACCGAGACGAAGCCGGCCTCGACGGCGGAGCCGAAGCCGGAGCCGAAGGCCGAGAAGCCCAAGGCGAAGGCGAAGCCGCAGCCCGACGTCGGACCGAGCACGGTCGACATCGAGAAGCTCGCCACCAACGTCGCCCGCATCATGGAGCAGGGCGGCCGGGCGATCGCCGCCTACATGAAGCCGCGCGAGGAAGGCAAGATCCACGACGAGCCGCCCCAGCAGGTGGTCGACATCGTCACCACGTTCGGCAAGGTGATGGAGTACTGGATGCGCGACGCGACGCGCACCATCGACCTGCAGACCTCGATCGGCCACGCCTATCTGGATCTGTGGGCGACGACGATGCGGCGGCTCGCCGGCGAGACCTCGCCGCCGATCGCGGCGCCCGATCCGCGCGACCGTCGCTTCTCCCATCCGGAGTGGACGACCAACACGTATTTCGACTTCCTCAAGCAGGCCTATCTGCTCACCAGCCGGGTCGCCAACCACATCGTGGAGGACGCCGAGGGGCTCGACCCGCTGACCCGCCGCAAGGCGGACTTCTACATGAAGCAGGTGCTCAACGCGATCTCGCCGTCGAACTTCGTCTTCACCAATCCGGAGCTCCTGCGCCTCACGCTGCGCTCCAACGCCGACAATCTCGTGCGCGGCATGACGATGCTGGCCGAGGACATCGAGGCCGGCCACGGCGAGCTGAAGATCCGGCAGTCCGACAACTCGCAGTTCGAGGTCGGCCGCAATCTCGCGATCACGCCCGGCAAGGTCGTTTACCAGAACGAGCTGATGCAGCTCATCCAGTACACGCCGACGACCGCGACGGTGCTGAAGACGCCGCTGCTGATCGTCCCGCCGTGGATCAACAAGTACTACATTCTCGACCTCAATCCCGAGAAGTCGTTCATCAAGTACGCGGTCGACAACGGCGTGACGGTGTTCACCATCTCCTGGGTGAACCCGGACGAGCACCTCGCCCAGAAGACCTTCGCCGACTACATGCGCCAGGGGCCGCTGGAGGCGCTCGACGTGGTGCTGAAGATCACCGGCGCGCCCTCCGCCCACACCCTCGGCTACTGCGTCGGCGGCACCATGCTGTCGGTCGCCATGGCC
This sequence comes from Rhodoplanes sp. SY1, assembly GCF_046000175.1. Classification (NCBI taxonomy): domain Bacteria; kingdom Pseudomonadati; phylum Pseudomonadota; class Alphaproteobacteria; order Hyphomicrobiales; family Nitrobacteraceae; genus Rhodoplanes; species Rhodoplanes sp. SY1. The sequence goes on along the minus strand of NZ_JBEOMB010000045.1, from coordinate 62,645 downwards.
TATCTGTCGGCGGCCAGCACGGCGGAGCGCATCCGCTCGGCCACCATGTTCACGGCCCAGGTCGACTTCGAGAAGGGCGGCGACCTCAAGCTGTTCACCTCGGACGAGACCCAGATCGAGGCGATCGAGCGCCAGATGTCGGAGCACGGCTATCTGGAAGGCGGGAAGATGTCGATGATCTTCAACTTCCTGCGCTCCAACGACCTGGTCTGGCCCTACATCATCTCCAACTACCTCAAGGGCGAGCAGCCGTTCCCGTTCGACCTCCTCTACTGGAACTCCGACTCGACCCGGATGCCGGCCGCCAACCACTCCTACTATCTGCGCAACTGCTACCTGGAGAACAATCTGAGCCAGGGCCGGATGGAGATCGAAGGCGTCGCGCTCGACCTGAAGAAGATCCTGGTGCCGATCTACACGGTGGCGGCCCGCGAGGATCACATCGCGCCGGCCGAGTCCGTCTATATCGGCGCCAAGATGTTCGGCGGCGAGGTCGAGTTCGTGTGCGCCGGCTCCGGCCACATCGCCGGCATCATCAACCCGCCGGCCGGCAAGAAGTACCAGTACTGGACCGGCGACCGTCCGGCCGGCGACAATGTCGAGGCGTGGATCAAGCGGGCGACCGAGCACCCTGGCTCGTGGTGGCCGCACTGGCTCGACTGGATCCGGCACTTCGACCCGAGCGAGGTCCCGGCCCGTGTGCCCGGCACGGCCGGGTTCCCGGCCATCGAGGACGCGCCCGGCACCTACGTGAAGGTGCGGTCGTAAGGGTGGAGTCGTGAGCGGCAACGTCGTGATCGGGTGAGCACGGCGGCCGCGTGGCCGTCCGGCTCCGCTCCCAGCCTTGGGGCGAGGACTCGTGTCCCGAGCGCGGCGCGACGCGCCGCGAACCGGGACCCAGGGGCGATCAGACGAGGCGGTTCGCCGCGCCACTCGTCGCGGCGCCCGTCGTGCGGCCCCTGGGCTCGGCTCTGCGGCGCATCGGGCCTGTGGCCCGACACGTCTTGTCCGGGGCACACGACAGTGTGCGGCGTGACGCGATCCTTCCGCCCCCTCCTCCTCCCGCATCGACCCGAAAAGACTTGCGCCGCGTCAATGCGGGCCGCGCCGGCCGGTCGATGCTTTCACGATGGCTTTCCCGGGCGGCCGGGACATGTCGCCCCGACCGGGTCCGGCAAGAAGCATGCACAAGAGGAGTCCGCCGCCATGAAGGCCTCCGACATCATGACAACCACGCTCGTCACCGTGACCCCGGACACGGCCGTTGCGGACGTCGCCGCGATCCTGCTGGAGAACAGGATCAGTGGCGTCCCGGTGGTCGATCCGGCCGGACGCCCGGTCGGCATCGTCAGCGAGGGCGACCTCGTGCGCCGGGCCGAGGCCGGCACCGGCCACGAGCGCTCGTGGTGGCTGAAGCTGCTGATGGGCCGCGAGGGGCTGGCGGCCGAGTTCGTCAAGGAGCACGCCCGTCGGGTCGCCGACGTGATGACGCGCGAGCTCGTCACCGCGACGCCCGACACCCCGGTCGCCGAGATCGCGAGCCTCCTGGAGCGCCACCGCATCAAGCGCGTGCCGATCGTGAAGGACGGCCGGCTGGTCGGCATCGTCAGCCGGGCCAATCTCCTGCACGCGCTCGCCACCTTGCGCCGGCAGACGCCGGCCAACCCGGTCACCGACGCCGAGCTGCGCACCGCCATCACGGCACGGCTCGAGTCCGAGCCGTGGCTGTCGCCGAACCTGGTCAACGTGACGGTGACGGACGGCGTCGTCGACGCCTGGGGCGTGGTCGACTCGCTCGCCGAGAAGCAGGCGCTGCGCGTCGCCATCGAGGCGACCCCGGGCGTCAAGGCCGTCAACGACAACCTGGTGATCCGCCCGGTGGTCGCCGGCGTGTGAGGCGCCGCCGCAGCGACGCGCGGCCGCCGCCGTCTCGCCCGCTCCCCTCGCGGGAGCAGGGCGACGCGGAGCGCGCCCGCCATGCGCGCCCGCCCGGCGGGATCACATGCCGAGATAGGCTTGCCGCACGCGGTCGTCGGCCAAGAGTTCCTCGCCGGTTCCGGACAGCGTGATGCGGCCATTCTCGAGCACATAGGCGCGGTCGGCGAGTTTTAACGACAGCGCGACGTTCTGCTCGACCAGCACGCAGGTGAGGCCGGCCGCGTTGAGATCCCGGATGGTGCGCAGCACCTCGTGGACGATCGCCGGCGCGAGGCCGAGTGAGGGCTCGTCGAACATCACGAGGTCGGGCTGGCCCATCAGGCAGCGGCCGATCGCCAGCATCTGCTGCTCGCCGCCGGAGAGCGTGCCGGCGGTCTGCTTCAGCCGCTCCTCGAGGATCGGAAACATCTGGAACACGCGGGCGAGCTCGGCGTCGCGCTTGTCGCGCGCCCGCGGCAGCAGCGCGCCCATGTCCAGGTTCTCGCCGACCGTCAGGGTCGGGAACACCTGGCGCCCCTCCGCCACCTGGCCGATGCCGAGATTGCAGACGCGGTGGCTCGGCAGCCCGGCGATCTCCTCGCCCCGATACGTGATGCTGCCGTGCCCCGGCCGGATCATCCCGGCGATGGTGCGGATCAGCGACGTCTTGCCGGCGCCGTTGGCGCCGACGATGGCGACGATGCTGCCCTCGGGCACCTCGAAGGAGACGCGGTCGAGCGCCTGGGCGTCGCCGTAGAACACGTCGAGATCGCGGACCTGGAGCATCAGATCGTCTCCTGGCCGAGATAGGACGTGATCACCTTCTCGTCGCGCACCACCTCCTCGGGCCGGCCGCGGGCGATCGGAGCACCGTGGTGCAGCACCAGCATGTGGCCGGCGAGCGCCATCACGGCCCGCATCACGTGCTCGATGAGCAGGATGGTGACGCCCATGTCGCGGTTGACGCCGCGCAGGATCTCGACCATCCGGTCGGTCTCGGTCGGCCGCAAGCCGGCCATCACCTCGTCGAGCAGCAGCAGCTTCGGATCGGTGGCGAGCGCGCGGGCGAGCTCCAGGCGCTTGCGGTCCGGCAGCGTCAGCGCCGAGGCGCGAAACTCGCGCTTCTCGAACAGGTCGAGGGTGGCGAGCACGTCGCGGGCATGGGCGCGCGCCGCCGCCATGTCGGTGCGGTGGAGGAGCGCGCCGATCACCACGTTGTCCTCGACCGTGAGGGCCGGGAACGGACGCACGATCTGGAACGTGCGGGCGACGCCGAGGCGGCACACCGCGTCCGGCGTGCGGCCCGAGATGCGCTCGCCCTGGAACGTGATGGTGCCCTCGTTCGGCGGCAACACGCCGGCGATCATGTTGAACAGCGTCGTCTTGCCGGCGCCGTTCGGGCCGATCACGGCGAAGATCTCGCCCGCCTGAACCTCGAACGAGACGCGGTCGACCGCGATCAGGCCGCGGAATCGCTTGCCGACGTCGACGACGGAGAGGAGCGCGGTCACGAGCGGCGCCTCGCGAAGCCGAGCTTCTGCGACAGCCACGGCCACACCCCGGTCGGCACCAGATAGATGATCACCATCAGGATCAGGCCGAAGAAGATCGCCTTGGCGCCGGGCGCGTTGATGCCGGCCTTCTCGGTCACGGCGATCAGGATCTCGCCGAGCGGGGTGAGCACGAAGGCGCCGATCACCGGCCCGAACACCGTGCCGGTGCCGCCGACGATGGGCCCGAGGATCAGCTCGATCGAGCGGCTCATGTCGAACAGCTGCGCCGGGAACAGGCTGTTGTAGTAGAAGGCGTAGAACACGCCGCCGACCGCCGTCATCGAGGAGGAGATCAGCACCGCCTTCATCTTGGCGCGGAACACGTCGATGCCGAGCGCGCGCGCCGCCATCTCGTCCTCGCGGATGGCGAGCCACTGGTAGCCGAGCCGCGAGCGCGCGAGCAGCGCCGTCAGCAGCACGGCGAGCACCGCCATGGCGAAGGCGAGATAGTAGAAGAACACCTGTCCGCCGCGCAGATTCCACCACTCGCCGAGCCGGCTCTCCTCGTAGGGGATGAACAGGCCGCCGGCCCCGCCGACGAAGCCGATGTGATCGAAGCCGATGCGGGTGAACTCGGCGAACGCGATGGTGAGGAGCGCGAAGTAGACGCCCTCGATGCCGAAGCGGAAGCCGAGCCAGCCGATCGCCGCGCCGAACATCGCCGCGATCGCGACGGACGGCACCACGCCGAGCCACGGCCCGATGCCGAAATTCACCCACAGGGCGGCCGAGATGTAGCCGCCGAGCCCGACATAGAGGGCGTGGCCGAGCGAGAGCTGGCCGGCGTAGCCCATCATCAGGTTCCAGGCCTGGCCGACATAGACGAAGTACAGGATCAGGGTGAGGACGGAGAGCAGATAACGGGTCGCCGCCACGGGGGCGAACAGCAGCACCAGGAAGGCGAGCACGATCGCCACCCGCCCGCGCCCGTTCATGTCGCGCCACAGCGAGATCATGCCGGCTTCTTTCCGAGCAGGCCCTGCGGCCGCAGCACCAGCACGGCGACCAGGAGGGCGAAGGAGAACATGCTCTTCATCGACGGGGCGATGAGGAAGCCGGCGAGCGCCTCGGAGACGCCGATCAAGAGGCCCGCCACCAGCGCGCCCGCCATCGAGCCGAGACCGCCGATGATGACGATCGTGAAGGCGAGCAGCGTGTAGGCCGGGCCGAGGCTCGGCACCGCGTCGGAGATCATGATCATCAGGGCGCCGGCGGCGCCCACGCAGGCGAGCCCGATGCCGAACGTGATGGCGTAGAGCTTGCGCACGTCGAGCCCGATCACGGCGGCACCGACCAGATTGTCGGCGCAGGCCCGGATCGCCGTGCCGGTGCGGGTGAAGCGGAAGAAGCCGAACAGCGCCGCGCAGACGGCGAGCGCCGCCACGGCCGCGTAGACCCGCACCTTGTCGATGAACAGCGGGCCGATCATGTAGCTGTCGAAGGCGTAGGGCAGATTGGCCGGCTGGGCGTCCGGCCCGAACACGATCAGCACCGCGTTGACGAGCACGATCGCGAGGCCGACCAGCAGGATGAACTGCTCGTGGTCGGGCCGTCCGACGAAGGCGTTGATCAGCGTGCGCTGGAGCGCGAAGCCGATGACGAAGAAGGCGAGCGCGATCGGCACCATCGACACCAGCGGGTCGACCCCGAAGGCGCGGAACAGCACGAAGGCCGCGTACATGGCGACGACGGCGAACTCGCCGTGCGCGAAGTTGACGAGCCGCACCACCCCGAAAATGACCGACAGGCCGAGCGCCATCAGGCCGTAGAGCAGGCCCGTCAGGATTCCCTGGACGACGACGTTGAGCCAGATCGCGAGCATCGGATGGGTATCGACGTGAATGCACCTCCCCGGGCGGAGGCCATCGGGCCGCCGCCCCGGACAGGTGCGGGAAAAATGTGACCGACGAGTTACCTCAGGTCGGCGACCCTGCGCAACCTCCGTTCCGGCAGCCCGGCTGCCCCCTGGCCGGCGCCCGCCCCGACGTCCCGGCCTTCAGGTCCGGCGTCGGGGCGCGAAGGCGGCGCGGCCGTCGCGGGGCGGCGCGGGCGGCGATCAGGAGCGGCCCTGCCAGGGCGGCATCGGCAGCACCGGGGCGGCGTCCGCCACGTCGGGCGGCAGCACCACGGTCGGGGTGCGCTTGCGGTTCTGCACCACCGAGGCCTGGATGTTGTTGTTCTGGCCCTTCTCGTCGAAGGCGATCGGGCCGCCCGTCATCACATGCTCGGTGATCTTGGTCTCCTTGACGGCCTTCATCAGGGTCGGGCCGTCGGCCGTGCCGGCGCGCTTGAAGGCGTCGGCGGCGATCATGATCGCCTCGAACGTGAAGCCGGCGTTGAAGCAGTCGACCTCGAAGCGGTTCGAGGGATGCGCAGTCCGGTAGGCCGCGGCCAGCGCCTGCGTCACCGGCGACTTGGTGTTGGCCCAGGGCAGATTGAAGATGTGGAAGTCGGCCAGCGGGCCGAGCGCCTGGTAGAACTCCTCGTCGTAGAGGCCGGGCGAGCCGGGCGAGATGATGGCCTTCGGCTCGAAGCGCTGGCGCACCATGTCGCGCACCAGCTTGATGGCGTCCGACGAGCGGGTGGTGACGAGCACCAGCTCGGGCGCGACGGCGCGGATCTTCGTCACCTCGACGGCGAGATCCTGCGCCTTCGGGTCGTAAGCGATCGACTCGACCAACGGGAACGGCATCTCGGCGGCCGGGAACAGCTTGTCCATGGCGGCCCGCTGGGCGGTGCCGAAGGTGTCGTTGGCATGGACGAAGACGGCGTTCTTGAACTGGACGTTGGTGGCCGCCATCAAATCCTTCACCAGCTTGAGCCCGTTGCCGACGAGCTGGGCGTTGGTGAGGAAGTTGCGGACCAGGTATTGGTAGCCCTGCTCGGTGAGCTGCGGCACCGAGGCGATATTGATGATCAGCGGCACCTTGCGCTGCTCGCAGACCTGCGCCATCGCCAGCGTCGCGCCGGACTCGAAGGCGCCGACCACGGCCTGAGCGCCCTCGGCGATCGCCCGCTCGGTCTGGGTGCGCGCCACGTCGACATTGGACTCGAAGTCGACATTGATCAGCTCGACCGCGTAGCCGAGATCGGCCAGCACCTTGGGCGCGACCACGGCGCCGCGATGGCAGGACTGGCCGGCGGCCGCGAACAGGCCCGAACGCGGCAGCACCACGGCGACCTTGATGGTCTTCGCCTGGGCCCGCACGATCGCCGGCGCCGCCAGCACGGTCGCGCCGGCCGCCGCACCGGCCAGGACATCACGCCGGCTCGGCCGGCGACGGTCGTCGAAATGCATGGGCCACTCCTCCTGGGAATTATTTCCGCCCGTTGAGAATTGGCGCGGATCGTAGGGGGACGGCCCGGGGCGGGCAAGCGACTCTTCGGCGCGTCCGCAGAGTCCCGCATTTCCGGGCTGCTCGCGCGCCCGAGCGGATCACGCGGCCGGCGGACGGCCGGGCGGCAGGCGAAAATCGGCGATCGTCGCGAGCGCCACCGGATCGATCAGCCGGACCGACGCCGCCTTGGTCTCGATCAGGCGCTCGCGCTTGAGTTGCTGCAGGGTGCGATTGACGTGGACGACCGACAGGCCGAGCGCGTCCGCCATCACCTCCTGGGTCAGGGGCAGCGGAACGAACGACCCCAGTCGAAATCCGATCTCGTCGAGCCGATGGCCGAGCTCGAGCAGCAGGTGGGCGACCCGCTCCTGGGCGGTCTGGCGGCCGAGCCGGACCACATGGTCGAGCAGCAACGCCTGCTGGCGGGCATGCGCCGCCGCCAGGGCGCGGACCAGACCGGGGAAACGGTCCGGCTCGCGCCCCATCTCCCACAGGCAGCCGGTGCCCGCAATCGACACGGTCGTCAGGGTGACGGCCGAGGTGGTGGCGAACGGCTCGGGGCCGAGCGCATGGCCGAACAGGTCGCCCGGCAGGAGGAAGTCGAAGATCTGGCGTCGCCCATCCGGCAGCAAACGCAGCCGGCAGGCCCAGCCGGCGAGCAGCGCGCCGGGCTTGCGCAACGGCTCACCCTCGACGTAGAGCGCCGCCCCGGCCGGAACCTCGCCCGGCGCCGCACAGGTCTGCCGGATCATCGAGCGCTCCTGGTCCGACAGGACCGCATCCGACAGGACGGCGAGCCGCGACAGCCGCCGCCAGAGCAGCTCGTGCGGCTTGCGATCGACGAAGCGCGGGTTAGCGGCGGCGCCTGAGGCCATGTCGGTCTGCTTCACCCCTCGGCCACGACGGGAGCACCCCGCGATGGGAACGAGGCGGCGACGAGCCCGGTTCCCGGCCGGCCGGCTGCGCCACCCGGCCGCACGCGCCGTCGAGCACCCAGCCGTCGAGCACGCAGCCGTCAGAGGAGCGGGGGCGCGGCGGGGGTGCGGCACGCGCCAGGCTCGCCTTCCGAGAGCCGAGCAGAACACGGCTCGCGGCGGCTGCCCACCATTCAGGCGTGGTGTTCACCATGATGTGTCGGCGGAGCGACTAAACGAGGCGCGGCGGAACCGTGTCTCCGCCGCGTCGGTTTCTTGAGAAGACCGCGCCAACCGATCACGAGAACGAGAGCGGACGCGCGACAACATTGGATAGCCAAGTAAAACTCGCCTTCATTAACCCAGAATAAGCTCGTGATATTTTTTTGCGCCGGGAACGGCGCCCCGGAACTCTGCTTTCGTTTGCAGGAGGGTTGATCCGGCCCCGTCCGGACAGCCGGCCGACAGCGCCGCGCGACGGCGCCTTCGATGCGCACCCGCGAGAGGGTCCGCATCCGGGTCCGTCGTGCGGACCATGCGGGGCCGACGCCGAGAGGCCGCCCCGTCAGCTCGAAAGGAGAGACCCCCGATGTGCGACTACAGCCTGCAACACGTCGCGACTCGTGCCGCGAAGGTCGGCGACACCCTGGTGACCACCAAGTTCAACAACTCGATCACGCGCGGGTTCTCCGAGGCGGGCGTGCCGAACGTGGCGGTCTGCATCCTCCCGGGCACCGAGCTCGCCTTCGACCATGACGTCGAGTGCGATCACGCGCTCGGCTTCTTCCCGAGCCGCAAGCTGCGCGAGCGCGTCGCCCGTTTCCGGCAGATCAACATGGACAACCCGTACGAGCACCACGATGCGCTCGAGTTCCCGAGCGGCCAGGTCGTCCTGCTGACACGGCTGTGCGAGGGCCAGATGGCCACGGTGCTGCAGCTGCCGGCCGGCGTCACCGGCTCCGAGCAGGAGCACCACCACGAGCACCCGACGGCCACTGCCACGGCCGCGGAGCCGACCGCGCGGTCGGCGGAGACGCCCGCGGCCCCCTCGGATCGCGCCGTGGTCTGACGCGCAGATAACCAAAGCACGTTTTACGAGACGGGGCGACGGGATACACCGGACGCCCCGTCTTTGTTGCGATGCAAGCGAACCTTCTCGGCGCTCCGACGTTTGTCTCTCGAGCGTGCCGGACGCCCTGTTTTCGGTCCTTTCTTCCCTCCCCCCTTCGACTTTCGATCAAGCGGCTCTGGCACAAGGTGGAAAAAAATTCGCGACTGCGAAAATGACTTTGCGCGTCTGCGAAACTGTGGTGTGCTGATGGCGTTTCCCACCGCGGCGGCGAGCGAGCCCTCAATGTTCGTACGAGAGCATCAATTGCACGGACACGACGAGATCGTCCGCTTTCTCGAGACGATCAAGAAGAAGGGACTCATTTCCGAGTATCTGGTGAGCTGGAACGGTCGCGACGGCCGGCTGACCCCGAAAGTCACGGTGTGGCGCCAGGACGGCACGCTGCCTGTTCATCGCGTCAAGGGGGCGATCGCCCGCAAGCTCTTCGGTCTGATCCCCGCCGAGCGCATCAACATCATCGCCGAGCGTCCGCAGGCCTGATCACGACCTCTCGGTTCGGCTCGCCTTCGCGTCCGCGACGCTGCGACCGCGCGGAACCGCACCTCACACCGCCGACGCAGCAGAATCCCTTCAAGGTCGACGCGAGCCGCTCGACGAAGGTCGTACGCGCATTTCCGAATGTGAGAGCGACACGCGCGGCGGCCCGAGCAGGTCGCATCCACCGCGTTCGGCGCACGACCCGCGCCGCGCGCGGCAGCGAGAGGTTCGTCAGCTCGCCATGCCGACCAGCACCTGGGCGACGATCTGCTCACGCCGCGCCGCCGTGCGGCACTGCTTCATGGTGGCCGAGAAGCCCTCCAGCACGCCGGTCTCGAAGGCCGTCACGACGGTCTCGTGGACGTAGCTCTTGCGGCAGATCGCCGGCGTGTTGGCGAGGCTGTCCGCGGCGGCGCGGACCGCCTCCAGCACCTGCTTGCGGCGGCCGCGGGCGCTCGCGGCCGGCACCGTGCGGGCGAGCGTCTCCAGCACCATGGCGGAAGCGCAGAGCGTGCGGAAATCCTTTACCGAGATCTTGGCGCCTGCGACCTCCTGCAGGAACGCGTTGATGTCCTGACGACGCACGATGTGGATCGCGTCGGCCGCGTCGCGATACTGGAACAGCCGGCGCCCCGGCAGCGTCAGGAGCGTGCGCAGCGCCGCGGCGAGACGCGCCGAGGTCACCGCCTTGCTCACCGCCTTGCCGCCCTTCGCCTTGAACGACAGCGCGACCGTGTCGCCCTCGATCCGGACATTGGACTTGAGGAGCGTCGCCGCCCCGCGCGTGCCGCGCTGCCTGGCATAGGCCTCGTCCCCGGCCCGGATCGCCGTGCAGGCGATCAGCTCGATCGCGCAGGCGAGCGCGAAGGCCCGGCTCGGCGTCTGCGCCGAAAGGTGCCGGGTCACGGCGCGCCGCACCACCGGCAGACGTTGCACGAGACGCAGCAGCCGCTGCGCCTTGCGACGCTCGCGCACCTTCACCCAGTCGGGATGGTAGCGGTACTGGGTCCGGCCCGCGTCGTCGCGCCCGATCGCCTGGATGTGGGCGCGCGGGTCGGCCGCGAAGCGCACGTCGGCGTAAGCGGGTGGCACGGCGAGCGAGGCGAACCGCGCGAGCGTCTCCGCATCGCGCACCGGCGTGCCGTCGGCGTCCACATAGGACCAGCCGCGGCCCCGCTTCGTCCGCCGGATCGACAGCGACGCGGCCTCCACCCGCAGGAGACCGATCCGCCGGGTGAGACGGTCGGCACGCCGACCGCCCGGCCCGCAGGACTTTCCGCCGGCGCCCGGAGCCGGTTCAGCATCCCGACCGGGAGTCGGCGACGGCGCGGCGGAGGATTTCGGCATCGGGGATGACCTGGTTGTTGTTCTTAGCGAAAAATCAATTCCGCCCGATCCATGCTGGTTCCGGGCGACAATGCCCTCCCCGCCCCGCTGCGCCCCACCCGACGGCGCGGCCCACCGCCGCGCATCCTGGAAATCCCGCGCAGGAATGCCTAGATTGGGGCATTGTGAATCGTCCCGCGCCTTCCTCCTCACCGCTTGTCAGGTGACCAATGCAAGTTCCCGTCGACATCGCTTTCCACAACATCGACTCCTCGGACTGGGCGGAGACCATGATCCGCAACCGGGTCGCGGACCTCGAGCGTCTGTTCGAGCGGATCACGTCGTGCCGGGTCCGGGTCGATCAGCGTGCCAAGTCGAACGGCTCCTCGATCCCGCCCGTGGTGCGGATCGAGATCGGCATCCCCGGCCGCGCCGATCTGGTCGTCAGCCACGAGCCGGAGCATCTGCAACGGAAGTATCAGCGGCCCGATCTGCAGAAGGCGATCAACGAGGCGTTCCGCATCGCCGAGCGGCAGCTCGTCGGCCTCAAGGAGCAGCGGCAGGGCAAGACCAAGGCGATCTACAGCGACATCCAGAACCAGAAGCTCGGGCAGGTCGCCGAGGTGCAGCCGGAGCAGGACTTCGGCTATCTCGTCACGTCGGAGGGCAGCCTGCTCTACTTCCACCGCAACAGCGTCCTGGCCGGCGATTTCGACGCGCTCGGACGCGGCGACGAACTTTACTACGTCGAGGGTGTTGGCGACACGGGTCCGGTCGCCACCAAGGTGCGGGTGAAGTCCGCCGAGTAGCCGGCGCAAGTCCTCGCATCGGCGGCAGGCCCCGGCGCGCGATCCCGTGCGCCGGTCGTCAGCCTCTGGGCTTGGTCTCGGGACCTCGGTCTCGGGGCCCGGCCCTCCCCCGTCGAGGACGCCGCCCGTGACCGAGAACATCCATCGTCCAGTTCAGAACGATCCTAAACAGGATCCCAAGACCCGCGACAAGAGCGGTCAGCAGGGCACCCACGAGCCGTGGAAGGAGCCGGGCCAGCGCTCGCAGCAGACCGGCCATCAGGGCAAGGTCGCCCCGACCGGACGCCGACCCGCCGGCGGAACGAACGACTGAGCGCCGGGAGCGAGACCGGGCCCGGGCGCGGCCGGGCGCTCATCGAAGCGATTGCTCGGCCGCACCGTCGCACCAGCGTCGGACGCGGGGTCGTGCATCTCCGGCCAGCGCGGCGGCGCGCTGACAGACCTTCAATATCGTGATATTTGAAACAATGGCTGGGCCGCGACGGCGGCGGCAGCCGGCGTCTCGGCCCGGGCTCGCGCACCACTGAGAACGACTCCTTCGCGAATGACACTACTAGACCGTCACTGCCTAGAACGATCATCGAGACCGACAAACAGGGCCACCGAGACAGGACCACGCATGAACCTTCAGACCCCCGTCGCCCGCCGCACGCGGACGTCCTCCGCCGGCAGCGCGGTCGATGTCGGCACCATGCGGGCCAATGCCCGCGAGGCGAGCGAATTCCTGAAAGCCCTGTCGCACGAGGCCCGCCTGGTCATCCTCTGCATGCTGACCGAGGGCGAGAAGTCGGTCAGCGAGATCGAGCAGACCGTGAAGCTCCGCCAGCCGGCCGTGTCGCAGCAGCTCGCGCGGCTGCGCGCCGACGACCTCGTCGAGACGCGCCGGGACGGCAAGAACGTCTACTACTCGCTCGCCCGTCCCGAGGTCCGCGAGATCATCGCGGCGCTCCACAAGTCGTTCTGCAAGCCGGCCCGTCGCGGCCGCTGATCCCGCGGCGTTGCCGCGCGTCGTCGCCGTCGTGGCCTGCCCGGCCGGGCGGCCGCCGGTTCGGGCGAAGCATTTCCAGACAGGAGCACGAGGTGACGGGCAAGACCATCGCGGTCGTGGGTGGCGGCCTGATGGGCCACGGTATCGCCTTCCTGTTCGCCGCCGCCGGCCATCCCGTGCGCCTCTTCGAGCCGACCGAGGCGGTGCGGACGGCGCTGCCGGACCGGCTCGCCGGGCTTTGTGATCTGCTCGGGCGCGACCGCGCCGTCGTCGATCGAATCGCGATCTTCGACCGTCTCGCCCCGGCCGCCACCGGCAGCGACGTGGTGTTCGAGGCGGCCCCCGAGAAGCTCGCGCTCAAGCGCGCCCTGTTCGCCGAGCTGGAGGGCGTCGTCGCGCCCGAGACGATCCTGGCCAGCAACTCCTCGGCCATCCCGAGCACCGAGATCGGCCGTCATCTGGCGCATCGCGGCCGCGTCGTCGGCACTCATTTCTGGAACCCGCCGCATCTGGTCCCGCTGGTCGAGGTGATCCAGACCGAATGGACCACCGACACGACGATCGCCGCGACCATGGATCTGCTGCGCGCCGCCGGAAAGGCGCCCGTGCATGTGCGGCGCGACATTCCCGGCTTCATCGGCAATCGGCTCCAGCACGCGCTCAAGCGCGAGGCGATCGCGCTGCTCGCCGCCGGCGTCGCCGACGCGGCCACGATCGACACCGTCGTGAAGACCGGCTTCGGGGCGCGGCTCGCCGTGCTCGGTCCGCTCGAGCAATGCGACCTCGTCGGCCTCGATCTCACGCTCGACATCCAGGAGACGCTGGTCCCGCAGCTCGACCGCTCGGCCGAGCCGACCGACTTCCTCCGTGCCAAGGTGGCCGACGGCAAGCTCGGAATGAAGACCGGCGAAGGCTTTCGCACCTGGACGCGCGAGGAGGCCGACGCCGTGCGCGAGCGGCTGAACCGCGCGCTGACCGCACGACGTGACGGCTAGTCTAGAGTCTCACCCGGCCGGATCGTCGCGGCCGTTCCCCAGCGCACCGCCGCGGGTCGACCGTCGCGCGCCGTTGGTCGGGCGGGTCAGCGCCTCGTCGTCGTCCGCATCCGCGGTCGCGTCGAACGCCACCCCGGCTGCCGCCGACCGCTCCTCCTCGGTGAGCCCGCCACCGGCCTCCAGCAGCTGCGCCCGCATCGTCCGGATGTGACGGCGGGCCGCCGCCTCGGCGGCGTCGGGATCGCGGGCCGCGATGGCGGCGACGACCGCCGCATGCTCCTCCGCGGCGCGCACCTTGCGCGCATGATGGTCGACCGGTATCGCCCGCACCATCCGGAACAGGTTGAGCGAGCCGCGCAGCATGGCCTGCAGGGCCGGATTGTGCGCCGCCTGCGCCAGCGCCTCGTGGAAGTCGACCAGCGCGAGGCTCGACTGCTCGTCGGTGGCGGCCGGATCGGCGATGCAGGCCTCGAGCCTTGCGATGTCCTCGGTCTCGGCCCGCTCGGCGGCGAGCCGCGCCGCCATCCCTTCCAGCGCCTCGCGGATCGCCAGCATGTCGGAGATGTCGCGCTCGTTCGGCGCCTTCACGGACGCCCCGCGACGCGGTTCGATCACCACCAGCCCGACCTGCTCCAGCCGCCGCAACGCCTCGCGCACCGGCGACCGGCTGGTGCGGAACCGCTTGGCGATGTCGGGCTCCGACAGGCGCTGCCCGCTCTTGAGCGCACCCTGCACGATGAGGCGCTCGAGATGCATCTCGATCTGACGCGACAGCGACACCAGCGCCGGCACGTCGAAGGACAATTCTGAATCGGTCATGACACGGCCCGACTTGATCGACCGTCGCCACGAGGTCCGGTCCGGCACATGCTGAGCATGGCCGGACGCCGGCCTCGGCCGCGCGCGGTCTTTTCGGTACGACGCCCGGAAACAGTCTCGCTTTCGCCGACCATGTGTCGTCGGCCACGTTTCGCAGACCAGCTTCGCCGACCTAAGTGGCGCATTTGCACCCGGGCCTCCTGCAGACGCGTCCACGTCCGCTCGGCAACCGATAGAGACACCTAATTCTTCGCCTGCGCCATTAGTCCTATCACGGGGGTAGTAAAAAACCGTGGTGGAACCCAAAAACCCGCCCGTCCGGGTAGGTGGGCTCACCCGGAACCCGCCGGAACGGCACGGCCGGGGGCGATTCGGCCCCTCTCGATTCGTGCTATAGCCGTCCTCGGCCCCAAACGACCGCGCCGACGGGCGCAGCAGCGTAGACCAGGACAGCTTTCCCGACATGACCTCGCCGATCGATTCTGTCGTGCGTCCCGTATCTCCGGCGTCCGGCACCCCGAGCGCCGACGCGGCGCCCCTCCGCCTCGCCCAGGGCTTCGCTTTCGCCGACCTCTACGACCGCGACGGACTGGTGCGGCTCGACGCCGCCTTCGTGTCCTGGCTGGCGGCCGCCGACCAGGGCCTGCACGATCGCCTGATGGTCGCCCGCGCGACACCGGACGCCGTCGCGGCCAAGGACGAGTCCGAGCTGCTGATCGCGCTCGCCCCGCATGTCGAGGATTTCCTCGCCGACCTGTTCGGAATCGGCGCCGAGGTGCGCGCCCTGCAGGCCCGCCACCACGCGCTCGCCCCGCTCTACACCGTGAAGCGCCTGTTCGTGCAGCGCCGCGCCGCCAAGAAATACGGCCCGGCCGCAGCCACCGCCTTCGACGGCGACGCCCTCGCGGCCGAGGTCGAGAAGGTGCTGGGCGGGCCGCTCGACGAGCTCGCCTTCGCCACCTTCGTGGCGCCGATCTTCGAGAAAGAGGCCGAGCACGCCGAGGTGCTCGATCTTTTCGCCCGCTACGCCGCCTGGGCCACCCACACGGCCGAAGGCCAGCACCGCCACCACGGCGGCGTCCTGTTCAAGGCGCCCGGCAAGATCGATCCGATGCGGCTGGTGCCGGTCGAGACCGAAGTGGTCGAGGGCGTGACGGTGTTCAAGCTCTCCGACGACCACCGCCGCTTCCGCGAGGGCTTCGATCTCACCGACTGCGGCACCGATCTGACCGGCGCGCTCGATCACGCCAACTACTGCATCTGGTGCCACAACCAGGGCAAGGATTCCTGCTCGCGCGGCCTCAAGGAGAAGGCCGGCGGCTTCCGGCGCAACGAGTTCGGGGTGCCGCTCGCCGGCTGCCCGCTCGAGGAGAAGATCTCCGAGATGAATCTCGTCAAGGCCGGCGGCCACACGGTCGGGGCGCTGGCGATCGTGACGATCGACAATCCGATGTGCGCGGCGACCGGCCACCGCATCTGCAACGACTGCATGAAGTCGTGCATCTACCAGAAGCAGGACCCGGTCGACATCCCGCAGGTCGAGACCCGCGCCCTCAAGGACGTGCTGGCGCTGCCGTGGGGCTTCGAGATCTACTCGCTCCTGACCCGCTGGAACCCGCTCAACCTGCGCCGCCCGCTGCCCAAGCCCGACACCGGCCGCAGCGTGCTGGTCGTCGGCCTCGGCCCGGCCGGCTTCACGCTCTCGCATCACCTGATGAACGACGGCCACGGCGTCGTCGCGGTCGACGGCCTCAAGATCGAGCCGCTGGATCCTTCGATCTCCGGCACCGAGATGTCGGGCGCCCGCGTGCCGTTCCGGCCGATCCGCGATCTCGCCGAGTTGGAGGAGAATCTCGGCACCCGCGTGATGGCCGGCTTCGGCGGTGTCGCCGAATACGGCATCACGGTGCGCTGGAACAAGAACTACCTCAAGCTGATCCGGCTGCTGCTGGAGCGCCGGGCGCAGTTCAAGATGTTCGGCGGCATAAGGTTCGGCGGCACGCTGACGATCGACGAGGCGTTCGGGCTCGGCTTCGACCACGTCGCGCTGTGCACGGGCGCCGGCAAGCCGACCGTCGTCGACATGAAGAACGGGCTCGCCACCGGCGTGCGCCAGGCCTCCGACTTCCTGATGGCGCTGCAGCTCACCGGCGCGGCGAAGCCGGACAGTATCGCCAACCTGCAAATCCGCCTGCCCGTCGTCGTCATCGGCGGCGGCCTCACCGCGATCGACACGGCGACCGAGGCGCTCGCCTACTATCCGCTGCAGGTCGAGAAGTTCCTGGCCCGCTACGAGGCGCTCGCGGCCGAGCGCAGCGAGCCGCAGGTGCGGGCCGCCTGGAGCGAGGCGGAGACGCTGATCGCCGACGAGTTCATCGACCACGCGCGAAAAATCAGGGCGGAGCGGGACGCTGCAGCGCGTGAAAACCGGCCGGCGCGGCTCGCCGAGCTGGTCAAGGGCTGGGGCGGCGTCACGGTCGCCTATCGGCGCCGCATGGTCGAGGCGCCGAGCTACACGCTCAATCACGAAGAGATCGCCAAGGCGATGGAGGAAGGCATCTGGTTCGCCGAGCGCCTCTCCCCGACCGAGGTGGTCCTGGACAATTACGGCCACGCGCGCGCGCTGAAACTCGCCCGTCAGGGCGAGGTGCCGGGCGAGGCCGAGGTGACGCTGCCGGCCCGCACCATCGTGGTCGCAGCCGGCACCCAGCCCAACACGACGCTGGCCCGCGAGGATGCCGCCATGGCGCTCGACGGCAAGTATTTTCGCGCGCGCGACGAGGCGGGTGCGACGGTCTCGCCGGAGCGGATCGCCAAGCCCTCGGTCGCCCATGTGCTGACGGACATTCGCGCGGACGGGCGCGCCGTCAGCTTCTTCGGCGACCTGCATCCCTCCTTCGCCGGCAATGTCGTGAAGGCGATGGCGAGCGCCAAGCAGGGCTTCCCGGTCGTCGCCCGGCTGCTCGCGACGCTCGACACCGCGCCGCCGGATCGCGCCGCGCTGTATCAAAAGCTCGACCACGAGCTGCGCGCCACCATCCACGCTGTCAACCGCCTCACCCCGACCATCGTCGAGGTGGTGGTGAAGGCGCCGGCGGCGGCGCGCGCCTTCGAGCCCGGCCAGTTCTACCGGCTGCAGAACTACGAGACCTTCGCGACCCGGGTCGACGGCACGGCGCTCGCCATGGAGGGCCTCGCCCTCACCGGCGCCTGGACGGACCGCGACGAGGGCCTGCTCGCCACGATCGTGCTGGAGATGGGCGGCTCGTCGGACCTCTGCGCCACGCTGCGGCCCGGCGAGCCGGTGATCCTGATGGGCCCGACCGGCGCGCCGACCGAGATCGAGCCAGGCGAGACCGTGCTCCTGATCGGCGGCGGCCTCGGCAACGCCGTGCTGTTCTCGATCGGCGAGGCGGCCCGCGCCCGCGGCGGCAAGGTGCTCTACTTCGCCGGCTACAAGCAGATCCGCGACCGCTACAAGGTCGCCGAGATCGAGCGCGCCGCCGACGCGATCGTGTGGTGCTGCGACGAGGCGCCGGGCTTTTCCGCCGACCGGCCGCAGGACAAGACCTTCGTCGGCAACATGGTGGCGGCGCTGGAGGCCTACGCGACCGGGGCGCTCGGCGACCAGCCGGTCGACCTCGGCGACATCGACCGGGTGATCGCGATCGGCTCGGACGGCATGATGGCGGCGGTCGCGCGCGCCCGCCACGGCATGCTGGCCGCGCATCTCAAGCCCGGCCACAAGGCGATCGGCTCGATCAACTCGCCCATGCAATGCATGATGAAGGAGATCTGCGCGCAGTGCCTGCAGGTCCACAAGGACCCGGCGACCGGCACCGAAACCGTGGTGTTCTCCTGCGCCAACCAGGACCAGGAGCTCGACCGCGTCGACTTCGCCAATCTGAGGAGCCGCCTCTCCCAGAACGGCACCCAGGAGAAGCTCACCAAGCTGTGGATCGACCGCGCGCTCCGCCAGCTCGACCTGCGCGGCCACACGGCGGGGTGAGATCGACGTCGCTGCCGCCATGGCACGACGCCGGCTCCCCCTCTCCCCGCGCGCGGGGAGAGGGTCGAGGTGAGGGGGCGCCTCGGACAAGCTCGGACTCGCGGCGACGCCCCCTCACCCGGACTTCGCGCCTTCGGCGCGAAATCCGACCTCTCCCCGCTGGCGGGGAGAGGTGACGGCAACTCGCTCCGCCGGGCGGATGAAGGCACGTCATGGACTGGACCGACATCGCCCTGCGTCTGACCGCGGCCACCGTGGTCGGCATGATCCTCGGGCTCAACCGCGACCTGCACGGCAAGCCGACCGGGATGCGGACGCTCGGCCTCGTCGGTCTCGGCGCCGCGCTCGCCGTGATGGCGGCGGTCGATCCCTCGATCCAGGAGCAGGACCGGCTCACCGACGTCAGCCGGGTCGTCCAGGGCATCCTCACCGGCATCGGGTTTCTGGGCGCCGGCGTGATCGTGCGCGGCTCCGGCGACGCCCGGGTGCGCGGCCTCACCACGGCGGCCTGCATCTGGGTGACGGCGAGCCTCGGCGCGGCCTGCGCGGTCGCGGCCTGGACCGTGATCGCGATCGCCCTGCCCCTGTTGTTCTTCGTGCTGCTCGCCGGCGGCCCGATCGAGAAGGCGATCCGGACGCGCTACGGCACCGGCAAGCCGGACGGCGACGCCTCCGGGCCGCCGGCGGCGCCCTGATCTCACGCACGCCACCTTCGAACGACACCGCCCACGCCGGCCGGCCGCCCACGCGAGACGGCCCGCGGTCACGGTTTCTTCCTTACGCGAAGCTCCTTAAGCGAAGCATCAACGATCCGATGCTATGATGAGCAATCGAGGGGGACTGACGATGCGTACAGTCACCGACTTCTCCGGCACGGTCCACTCCGCCACGCTTCTCGGAATGGGCATCATCCTGGCCGACACGGCCCGCCGCGGACACCACGACCTCGCCCGCGAGATCGCCGCCCACCTGGACATCCACATCCACGATCTCGCCCCAGTGGTCGACGAGCACGATCTGCGCGAGCTGAAGGCCGTGCTCGACGGGTGAGCGGCCGGACACGGCTGTGCGACCCGCGCGTGACGCGGGCTGCCGCGCGACGCCGTGATGCTCGACCTACTCCGCCTCGAACGCTTCCCGCTTCCGCAACGCCGCCACGACCTCCCGGCGGCTGAGCACCGACCACACCTCGCGCACCGCTTCCTCGGTCGATTCCGCGCTGCGGTCGCGGAACCGCTCCATCACGTCGCGGAGATCGAGCACGGCGCGGTCGACCGAGGGCGGCAGTGCGAGCGTCATGGTCGGCGTGTTGAACGGCCCCTTGGGATCGAACAGCCGGCCGATCGCGTCCATCACCCGATCGAAGTCCGGAGCGTCGCTGCGCAGCGCCGCGGCGATCAGGTTGTAGGCCTCGGCGAGGCGGTCGTGCAGCGCCGCCTCGTTCATTGCTTCGACCGGCTGACGAACTTGTGGAAGCGCGAGACCTTGCCGTCCGCCGTCTTGTCCTGATGCAGGAAGGCGAGATCGGCCTCGTCGAACTTCTCGAAGAACGCGTCCCAGGACAGCGTCTCGAGCGTGTCGTCCTTGGGGCCGAAGTCGACTCGCAGGATCCCGGCGTGCTCGCCGCCCGTCTCGGTCCCCTCGACGGTCGCCGGATGGCCGCCGCGCTCCTCCACCCATTTGCGGATGGCGTCGTGGTCGGTCGTGACCTTGCCCTGTGACATCGGCTTCTCCTCGCGTCCTCGCTCCGACAGCGGCGTGTCGGCCGTCGGTGCGGAAACCGTCGGGCTCCGTCGCGTGTTCCACGTCGGGCGGCGCGATCGCGCGATCGGCCAAAGAGTCCGACGCGGGAGGCAGGATGGGCGACACGACGGCCCCCAACGACACGATCCCCGCCGCGGCGGCCGATCCGTGGACGGAGGCGATGCGGCGCGGCGATTTCGCCGCCGCCTGGGCGATCAGCGATCGCGTGCTGGCTGATCGTCGCGCGCGCGGCGAGACCGGCTGGCACCGGCCGCGCCACGAGCAGCTCGTCTGGACCGGCGCGCCGCTCGCCGGACGGCATGTGCTGGTCCGCTGCTACCACGGTCTCGGGGATACGTTGCAGTTCGTGCGCTTCGCCGCGCCGCTGCGGACCATCGCGGCGCATGTCACCCTCTGGGTCCAGCCGGCGGTGCTACCGCTCGTCGCCACCGCGCCCGGCGTCGACGCCGTGCTGCCGCTGCACGACGGCACGCCGGAGGTCGACTACGACCTCGACATCGAGATCATGGAGCTCGCCCACGCGCTGCGGGCGACGCCGGACACGCTCGGGCCGGTGCCGTATCTGTTTCCGGAGCGGGCGAAGCAGATTCTCGATCGGGCGATCGTGTCGGATCACCGGCACGGCAGTCCGGTTCCCTCTCCCCGCACGCGGGGAGAGGGTGGCTCGCCGCGCAGCGGCGAGTCGGGTGAGGGGGCGTCTCCGTTTCCACGAGAGGCCCCCTCACCCGACATTCGCGCCGGACGCGCAAATGTCGACCTCTCCCCGCACGCGGGGAGAGGTATCGAGCCGCAGGCGGGGAACGGTATCGCGCTGCGCGCGGAGAGCGATATCGAGGGCCGCGCGCCACTGCGCATCGGCTTCGTCTGGACGGCCGGCGGCTGGGATCCGGGCCGCTCGATCCCGACCGACCTGATGAGACGCCTGTTCCAGCGCCTCGCCACGCTCGGCATCGAGCCCTGCATGCTCCAGCGCGGTCTCTCCAACAGCGAGCTGAAGTCGTTGCCGGCGCGAGACATCGGCAGCGACGACGTCCTGATCACGGCGCGACGGATGCAGGCGCTGGATCTCGTCGTCTCGGTCGATACCATGCCGGCGCACCTCGCCGGGGCGCTCGGCCTGCCCTGCGTGACGCTGCTGAAGGACGACTGCGACTGGCGCTGGATGACGCGGCGTGACGACACACCGTGGTACCCGAGCATGCGGCTCCTGCGCCGGCGCGCCGACGAGGACTGGCGGACCGTGCTCGACCGCCTCACTGCCATGCTGATCAGGGCCGTGCCGATCGGCCTTCACGGACCGGGGAACCTTCGTTCCGAGCGGACGTTGGCGAAACGTACATAGGTTCGCCCACACCGCCGCCGGCGGCGGCGGACCGAGGGGGATCTCATGACCCGGACGTTCCGATGACGAGTGCCGCCTCCGCAAGTGCAGCGTCGCGGCGCGTCCGTGTCGGCCTCGTCGGCGTCGGCAACTGCGCCTCCGCGCTGGTGCAGGGCCTCTTCCATTACCGCGACGCCCACGAGAACGAGCCGGTCCCCGGTCTGATGCACGCCGACCTCGGCGGCTATCGCGTGCGCGACATCGAGATCTCGGCGGCCTTCGACGTCAACGCCAGGAAAGTCGGCCGCGACGTCGCCGAGGCGATCCTCGCGCCGCCGAACAACACCATCCGGTTCGCCCGCGTGCCGCCGCTCGGGGTGAGCGTGATGCGCGGCCGCACGCTCGACGGCATCGGCCGCTGCCTCACCGACGACGTGCCGGAATCGCCAGAGCCCGAGGTCGATGTCAGCCGGGCGCTGAAGCAGACCGGCACCGACGTGCTGGTCTCGTACCTGCCGGTGGGCTCCCAGAAGGCGACCGAGTACTACGCCGAATGCGCGCTCGATGCCGGCTGCGCCTTCGTCAACTGCATCCCGGCCTTCATCGCGTCGAACGACACCTGGCGCCGCCGTTTCGCGGCACGCGGCATCCCGCTGATCGGCGACGACATCAAGAGCCAGGTCGGTGCCACCATCGTGCATCGCGTCCTCGCGCATCTGTTCGGCGAGCGCGGCGTGCGGCTCGACCGCACCTATCAGCTCAATTTCGGCGGCAATGCCGACTTCAAGAACATGCTGGAGCGCGAGCGGCTCGACTCCAAGAAGATCTCCAAGACACGCGCCGTGTCGAGCCAGCTCGACGTGCCGCTCGCCCCCGACGACATCCACATCGGTCCGAGCGATCACGTGCCGTGGCTCGAGGATCGCAAGTGGGCACACATCCGCATGGAGGGCGCCGGCTTCGGCGGCACGCCGCTCAATCTCGAGCTGAAGCTCGAGGTCTGGGACTCGCCCAACTCCGCCGGAGTCGTGATCGACGCCGTGCGCTGCGCCAAGCTGGCGCTCGACCGCGGCATCGGCGGCGCCCTCGAAGGCCCGTCGGGCTGGTTCATGAAGTCGCCACCCGTGCAGTTCACCGATCACGAGGCGCGCCTGCGCCTCGACGCCTTCATCGACGGAGAGGGTTGACGATCCGGACAGCGCCGCGATGACCACCACCTTCTTTCTGGTCCGCCATGCTCCCCACGGGCTGCAGGACCGCGTGCTGGTCGGCCGCACGCCGCGCATCGGCCTGTCCGCCGACGGCCGGCGACAGGCGGCGATGCTCGCCCTTCGCTTGTCCGCCGAGGCCCTCACGGGCGTGCATGCCAGCCCGCGCGAGCGCGCCCAGGAGACGGCGAACCCGATCGCCGAGGCGGCCCGCGTCGTCGTCACCATCTCGCCGGATCTCGACGAGGTCGACCTCGGCTCGTGGACCGGCCGCGGCCTCGCCGAGATCGCCGACGATCCAGAGTGGCGACTGTGGAACGAGGATCGCGGACAGGCGCGCGCTCCGGAGGGCGAAAGCATGCGGGCGGTGCAGCAGCGCGTCGTCGGGCTGCTCGACCGGCTGTCGCGAACGCATCCCGACGGCCGGATCGCCGCGGTGAGCCATGGCGACGTGATCCGGGCGGCGCTGCTCCACTATCTCGGCATGACGCTCGATGCCTACGACCGGCTCGAGGTGAGTCCCGCCAGCGTGTCGACCCTGGTGGTCGGCACGTGGGGCGCCAAGCTCCTCTCGCTGAACGAACGGGTCGCGGCATGAAGATCGTCGTGTTCGGCCTCACCGTCTCGTCGACCTGGGGCAACGGCCACGCCACGCTGTGGCGGGGCCTGATCGCGGCGCTCGCAGCGCGTGGCCATCACACCACGTTCTTCGAGCGCGACGTCCCCTATTATGCGGCGAACCGCGATCTCGAGGCGCTTCCGGACGGCGATCTGATCCTCTATCGCGACCTCGCCGAAATGCGCGCCCGCATCGACGCCGTGCTGGCGGACGCCGACGTGGCGATCGTCACGTCCTACTGTCCTGACGGGCCCGCCGTATCGGCCATGGTGCTCGACGCCCCGCGGCCGGTCCGCGTCTTCTACGATCTCGACACGCCCGTGACGCTCGCCACGCTACGCGACGGCGACACGGTCCCGTATCTTCCCGCAGGCGGCCTCGCCGGCTTCGACCTGGTGCTCAGCTACACGGGCGGCCGCGCGCTCGACGAGCTGATCACGCGGCTTCACGCTCGGCGCGCCGCGCCGCTCTACGGCCATGTCGATCCGCGCGTGCATCATCGCGTGCCGCCGGTGTCGCACTACATCGCCGACCTCTCCTATCTCGGCACCTATGCGAGCGACCGCCAGCCGGCCCTGGAGACGTTCCTGCTCCAGCCGGCGACGCGCTGGCGCGACCGGCGCTTCGTCATCGGCGGCGCCCAGTACCCCAAGGAGTTTCCCTGGAGCGACAACATCTGGTTCGTGCGCCACCTGCCGCCGGCCGAGCACGCCGCCTTCTTCTCCTCGTCGCGCCTGACCCTCAACATCACCCGCAAGGCGATGGCCGCGATGGGCTGGTGCCCGTCGGGCCGGCTGTTCGAGGCCGCCGCCTGCGGCACCGCCATCGTCACGGACGACTGGGAGGGACTGGAGACGTTCTTCTCGCCCGGCACCGAGGTGCTGGTCGCCCGCGGCTCCGAGGACATCGACGCGGCGCTCGCGCTGTCGGACACCGAGATCGCCAGGCTCGGGCGGGCCGCGCACGATCGGGTGATGGATGCGCACACGGCGGCGCACCGTGCCGTCGCCTTCGAGCATCTGATCGAGGCCGCGGCCGCACCGGGCGTCGCCCCGTTCGAAGCGATCGCGCCGGCGCCCGCCGATCCCGTCCCGTCCCCATCCACCATCGTGGAGGCCTGACCATGTGGGGCATCGTGCCGGCCGCAGGCCGCGGCAGCCGCATCCAGCCACTCGCCTTCTCCAAGGAGCTGCTGCCGGTCGGCAGCCGCCCGACCGAGACCGGGGAGCGTCCGTGCGCGGTGAGCGAGTATCTGGTCGAGCGCATGATCCTGGGCGGCGCGACGAAGATCTGCTTCGTCATCTCGCCCGGCAAGTCGGACATCATGGAGTATTACGGCGCCGCCTACGGGGCGGCCGACATCGCCTACATGGTGCAACCGCGCCCGGTCGGCCTGTGCGACGCGATCTTCCGCCCCGCCCCACTGATCGCCGCGGACGAGCCCGTCGTGGTCGGCCTGCCGGACACGGTCTGGTTTCCCGCCCATGCACTCGCCGCGCTGCCGGACGACCGGCTCTCCTTCCTGCTGTTCCCGGTCGACCGGCCCGACCTGTTCGACGCGGTCGAGCTGGACGGTGCCGACCGGGTCACGGCCATCCGGGTGAAGCAGAAGGACGCGCGCTCGCGCTGGATCTGGGGCGCCTTCAAGATGCCGGGCCGGGTCTTCCACGAGCTCGCTGCGCTGTGGCGCCGGCCCGGCCGCGGCGACGAGTATGTCGGCACGCTGGTCAATGCCTGGCTCGCCGAAGGCGGCCGCGCGATCGGCGTGAAGGCCGGCGCCGCCTATGTCGACGTCGGCACCGTTCATGGCTACCGGGCCGCCGTCGGCCTGCTCGGTGACGGCATCGCCCCGGGGCAGACGATGCTGCCGGTCGGCACCGGCGTGCGATCCGCCGATCCGCCGGAGGTGCGCCTGCCATGACCCAGACCGGATCGACGGCCGCGCTCCGCCCGACGCGGCGTCTGTCCCGCGACGCCATCGCGGCCCGCGCAAGAGCGCTCGGGCCGTGGTTCCACAATCTCGATCTCCATGGTGTACGAACCGCGCCAGATCACTTCCTCGGCGATTATCCGGCCGTGAAGTGGAGGAACTTCGTGCACGCGCTGCCCGACGACTTGACCGGCAAGAGCGTGCTCGACATCGGCTGCAACGGCGGTTTTTATTCGATCGAGATGAAGCGCCGCGGCGCCGCCCGCGTGCTCGGCATCGACTCGGACGAGGACTATCTGGCGCAGGCACGCTTCGCCGCCGAGGTGCTGGATGCCGACATCGAGTTTCGCCGCTTGTCTGTCTACGAGGTCGGCGCGATCGGCGAGACCTTCGATCTCGTGATCTTCATGGGCGTGCTGTATCACCTGCGCCACCCGCTTCTGGCGCTCGATCTGATCAGAACCCACGCCGCCCGTGATCTTCTGCTCTTCCAGTCGATGCAGCGCGGCAGCACGGACGTGTTCGAGGCGGCGGCGGATTACGACTTCTGGCAGGCCGAGCAGTTCGACGATCCGGGCTGGCCCAAGCTTCATTTCGTCGAGCAGCGTTACGCCGGCGACCCGACCAACTGGTGGGTGCCGAACCGCGCCTGCGTCGAGGCGATGCTGCGCAGCGCCGGCTTCGTGGTCGCGGCGCATCCCGAGCCGGAAGTCTTCCTCTGCCGCTGCACCGCGCCCGATGCCGGCGCCGCGGCGGAGCTCCCCAACCTCGGAGCCCGACCGCCGTCATGATCGAAGCCGCGATGATCTGGAACGAGCCCAACAACAAGTCGCATTGGGATCCGGAGATCGACCCCGACTGGTCGCGCTTTTCCGAAATGGCGATCCTGGCGGGCAAGGCGATCGCCGCCGTCGATCCAACATTGCCGCGCGTGCTCGGCGGCATCTCGCCGATCGATCCGACCTTCATCGCCAATCTGGCCGGCCGCGGCGTGCTCGACCACGTCGACGTCGTCGCCGTGCACGGCTTCCCGCTCGACTGGAACCTGTGGAGCATTCACGACTGGCCGAGCAAGATCGACGAGCTCCGCGCCGTCACGTCGCTGCCGATCTGGGTGTCGGAGGTCGGCGTCTCGACCTTCGGGGCCGAGGAGGTGCAGGTGTTCGGCGTGAACCGCACGGCCGAGCTGCTGGTCGGCAAGGCGCCGCGCATCCACTGGTACAGTCTCTGGGACCTGCCGCGCGCCTGGCCGGCGACGACCCGCCACAAGGAGGCAGAGGGCTCGTCCTATTACCGGCATTTCGACATGGGGCTGCTGCGCGAGGATGGCACGCCCAAGCTGGCGCTCGAGCATTTCGCCCGCCACACGCCGGCGCTCGGCCTGTGCCAGTGGTTCCACTACCAGGACCACCGGCTCGACGAGGCGGTGGCCTGGATGAAACGGCTCGGCGTCACCTATCTGCGCACCGGGTTGTCCTGGGCCGACAGCTTCCGGCCCGATGCCCTCGCCTGGTTCGACCGCCAGATGGAGGCGCTCGCCGACTTCGACGTGACCGTCACGTTCTGCTTCACGCCGGAGCATCTCGGTCTCGTTCCGCATCACACGAGCGCACCGCGCGACCCGCGCGCCTTCGCCGACTTCTGCGCCGCCATGATCGCGCGCTATGCGGCGCACCGCACGCCGCCGCGGCCTGTCCTCACCGCCTGTCCAGCCTGAGCCCGGCAGCGCCCTCGCGCCGACGCTGCGCCCCGCGCTCCGTCCTCGGGCGAATGCGACCGTCATCGCCTTCGTTGATAGGCCGCGGCCTGACGGCCCTCCCGCAGCAGCCGAGCCGAGGATCGGTTATAAGGAAACCTGCCACACCGCTGGTTTCGAGGAGATCATGGCCCGCGCGTTCCTCCTGGTTCTCGATTCCGTCGGTATCGGCGGCGCCCCGGACGCGGCGCGCTACGGCGATGCCGGGGCCGACACGGTCGGCCACATCGCCGAGGCGTGCGCGCGCGGACTCGCGGATCGCGTCGGGCTTCGCGAAGGACCGTTGATGGTGCCCAATCTGGTCCGGCTCGGCCTCGGCGAAGCCTGCCGGCTGGCGACCGGCCGCGTCCCGCCGCGCTCGCCGGCAGTACGCCGCCGATCGGCGGCTTCGGCTGCGCGGCGGAGACCTCGCGCGGCAAGGACACGCCGTCCGGCCACTGGGAGATCGCCGGCTGCCCGGTGACGTTCGACTGGGGCTACTTCCCGAGCAGCGTGCCGAGCTTTCCGCCGGACCTGATCGCGGCGCTGTGTCGGGAGGCGGACCTCCCCGGCATCCTCGGCGACCGTCACGCCTCGGGCACCGAGATCATCGCGACGCTCGGCGAGGAGCACGTGCGCACCGGCAAGCCGATCTGCTACACCTCGGCCGACAGTGTCTTTCAGATCGCCGCCCACGAGGAGGCTTTCGGCCTCGCGCGGCTCTACGACGTCTGCCGCGTCGCACGCCGGCTGGTCGATCCCATGATCATCGGCCGGGTGATCGCCAGACCGTTCACCGGCAGTTCGGCGAACGACTTCGTGCGCACCGGCAACCGCAAGGACTTCGCCGTGCCGCCGCCGGGGCCGACGATCCTGGACGCTGCGACCGCGGCACGCCGCGACGTGATCACGATCGGAAAGATCGGCGACATCTTCGCCCATCGTGCGACCGGCCGGGAATGGCCGGCGAGCGGCAACGCCGCGCTGTTCGCGCGCACGCTCGACGGCGTCGACGCGCTCGCCGAGGGCGGGCTTCTGTTCGTCAACTTCATCGACTTCGACAGCCTCTACGGCCACCGTCGCGACGTCGCTGGCTACGCCGCCGCGCTGGAGGCGTTCGACCGCGGACTGCCGGACCTGTTCGCACGGCTGCGCGCCGACGATCTCGTCGTGATCACGGCGGATCACGGCTGCGATCCGACTTGGTCGGGCACCGATCATACGCGCGAGCAGGTCCCGGTGCTGACCTACGGGATAGGACGGTCGGCTCTCGGTGTTCTGACGACCTTCGCGGGCGTGGCCGGAGCGGTCGCGAGCCACCTCGATCTTCCCTGGCCGCCGCACGTACGCGGCTGATTCCGCCAGCAGCTTACCGATTCGGTGCCGCCACACCTTCGTGCAGGAACAATGATCCGGACGTCGCGTTCGCCCATCGTCGGATCGACGAAAGGGAGAGACGATGGCGCGGCGTGTTCTGGTGACTGGGGGAGCGGGTTTCATCGGGTCCCATGTCACGGATCTCCTGCTCGAGCGTGGTGATCAGGTCCGAGTTCTCGACACCCTCGACCCGCAGGTGCACGGCCCCGACGCGCGCGGCGCCCGCCGGCCCCGTCACCTCTCGCCCGAGTCCGAGCTGATCGTCGGCGACGTCCGCGATGCCGACGTCCTGTCGAAGCTGCTGGCCGACACCGACGCCGTGATCCATCTGGCCGCCGCCGTCGGCGTCGGCCAGAGCATGTACGAGATCGTCTCGTACACGGACACCAACGACCTCGGCACCGCGGTGCTGATGGAGGCGCTGCTGCGCCGGCCGGTCGAGCGCCTGGTCGTCGCCTCGTCGATGAGCGTCTATGGCGAGGGCCTCGCACGGCGTCCGGACGGCACGCTGGTCGAGCCGGCCGACCGCAGCGCCGATCAGCTCCGTCGTGGCCGCTGGGAGCCCGAGGATCACGACGGCACGCCGCTCGAGGCGGTGCCCACGCCGGAGACCAAGCACCCCGCCCTCAACTCGATCTATGCGCTCAACAAGTACGTGCAGGAGCGCATGGCGCTGATCACCGGCCGCGCCTACGGCATCCCGACCGTCGCGCTGCGATTCTTCAACGTGTTCGGGCCGCATCAGGCGCTGTCCAACCCCTACACGGGCGTGCTGGCGATTTTCGCCGCACGGCTTCTCAACCGACGCCCTCCGCTGGTGTTCGAGGACGGCGCGCAGCGGCGGGACTTTGTTCATGTGCGCGACGTCGCGCGCGCCTGCCTGCTGGCACTGAGCACGGAGACGGGCGTCGGCGAGGTGTTCAACGTGGGCTCCGGGGCGAGCCGCACCATTACGTCGGTCGCGCACGACCTCGCCGGCGTGATGAACGCGAGCGACCTCGCCCCGCACATCACCGGAAAGTTCCGCACCGGCGACATCCGCCACTGCTTCGCCGACCTGAGCAAGAGCCTCAGCCGCCTCGGCTACGCCCCACAGGTCGACTTCCAGACGGGCCTGACCGAGCTCGCCGAGTGGCTCGCGACCGAGATCGCGGTCGATCAGGTCGAGCACGCGACCGCCGAGCTCGAGCGGCGCGGCCTGGTGGCGTGATGCGGGTCGCCCTCGTCAATCCGCCCTGGCGCTACGATGGCAGCATCTATTTCGGCTGCCGGGCGCCGCATCTGCCGATCGAGCTCGGTTGCGCGGCGCAGCTTCTCGCAGCGGCCGGGCACGAGACGCGGATCATCGACGCGCATCTGTTCGGGCTGTCGCTCGCCGATCTGACCGATCAGGTGCGGACGATGACGCCGGACATGATCGTGATCACGACGGCGCCGACCTATCTGTTCTGGCGCTGCGCGCCGCCCGAGCTTCGGGTTCCGCAGGAGACGGCGAGGGTGCTGCGCGATCTCGCGCCGATTCTCGTCGCGATCGGGCCGCACGGCTCGACCACGCCGCGCGCCGCGCTGACCAAGCTCGCCGTCGACGTGGTGGTGATGGGCGAGAGCGAGGAGACGCTGGTCCGTCTCGCCGCCGGCGAGCGCGACGCAGTTCCGGGCCTCTGCTATCGCGACGCGGGGACGATCCGGGTGCAGGGCGGCCCGCAAGCGGCGCGTTTCGTCGACATGGCGCCGCTCGCCTGGCCCGATGCCTTCGTCGCCCGCCACCGGCATCATCACCACCGCTTCGATGCCGAGCCGACCGGGCCCGGCGCCGAGGTCGAGGCCTCGCGCGGCTGTCCCTACAACTGCACGTTCTGCGCCAAAGAGAACTTCCGCAACGGCTATCGCCGCCGCCCAGCGGCGTCGGTGCTGGAGGAGATTTCGCGGCTCCAGCGGCAGGGCGTCGAGTATGTCTACTTCATCGACGAGATCTTCCTGCCCAACGCGGAGCTTCTGGACGGGCTCGTCGGGCGCGGCTTGACGTTCGGCGTCCAGACCCGCATCGACCTGTGGAAGCCCGACCAGCTCGCGCTGCTCGGCCGCGCCGGCTGCGTCTCGGTCGAGGCCGGCGTCGAGAGCCTGTCGCCGGAAGGTCGCGACGCCCTCGGGAAAAAATGCCGGCTCACGACCGACGAGCTGGCCGAGCGGCTTCTCGCCGCCAAACGTCACATCCCGTTCGTCCAGGCGAACCTGATCGAGGTGCCGCAGGACGACGACGAGACCGTGCAGCGTTGGCGCGACACCATGCGGTCCGCCGGCGTCTGGGCGAACGATCCCGTGCCGCTGTTTCCCTATCCCGGCGCGCCGGACTACCGAAGGATGTGGGGCGAGCCCGACGACGACGCCTGGGAGCGCGCGCACGCCTGGTACCTCGCCCAGTTCGCCGGCTTCAGCGACATCCAGGAGGAGCGTCCGAAACCGCTGCACGAGCTGGAGTGCTGCGCATGACATTGCCGCGCCGGCGCGTGCTGATGACCGCCGACGCCGTCGGCGGCGTGTGGACCTATGCGTCCACGCTCGCCGCGGCGCTCGCGAGGCGTGGTCACGACGTGCTGCTGGTCACGCTCGGGCCGGAGCCGAGTCCGGGCCAGCGGGCCGGCGTCGCTGGGATCGACGGCGTGGAAATCGTCACGACCGACCTCGCCCTCGAATGGTTGGATCCGGAGGGGCACGACCTCGGCCGCGCCCGCGACGTTCTCGGCGCGATCGCCGAGGAGTGGGCGCCCGACATCATCCACCTCGGCGGGTTCCGCGAGGCCACCGTCCGGTTCGGGGCGCCGACCCTCGTGGTCGCGCACTCCTGCGTCCGCTCGTGGTGGCGGGCCTGCCGCGGCGGCGAGCCCGACGCGCCGCGCTGGCGACCCTATCGCGACAACGTCGCGGCCGGCCTCGCCGCCGCCGACGCGTGGGTCGCGCCGACCCGTGCGTTCCGCGACCTGATCACGTCGATCTACGCGCCGCGTCGCGACGGCATCGTGATTCCGAACGGCATCACACTCCCAGGCCGGCTCGCGCCGCACACCCGCCGACGCGTCGTGCTAGCCGCCGGCCGGCTGTGGGACGAGGCGAAGGGGATCGACACGCTGCTCGCCGCGGCACCCACCCTGCCCTGGCCGGTCCGCATCGCCGGGGCCGCGACGGCGCCCGACGGCGGAACCGCTGTCACCGCACCGGAAGGAGTCACGCTGCTGGGCACACTCGACCGGGCCGCGCTGCACGCCGAGATGCACGCCGCCGAGATCTTTGTCGCGCCGGCGCGCTACGAGCCGTTCGGCCTCACCATCGCCGAGGCGACCGCCTGCGGAGCGGCCCTCGTCCTCACCGATATCCCGACCCTGCGCGAGCTGTGGGACGGCGCCGCCGTGTTCGTGCCGCCCGGCGAGCCGGCCGCAGTCGCATCGGCGGTGACGGCACTCGCCGCCGACCCGGTCCGGCGCGCCGCGTTGCGACGGGCCGCGAAGGCGCGCGCCGGAACCTACACGGTCGACGCCATGACTGACCGTATCGAGAGGCAATACGACTTGATCGCGCGCGACGTGGGCCCGGCGATCGACGCGGCCTCCCGGACGCCGGAGGCCGTGGCATGAAGGTCGTGATCTTCTGCCACTCGATCGAATCCTGCTGGAACCACGGCAACGCGCACTTTTTGCGCGGCATTGCGCGCGAGCTGCTGCGCACCGGCCACGTGGTCGACGTGCACGAGCCGGCCGACGGCTGGAGCCGCACCAACGCGGTCGCCGACGGCGGCCCGGACGCGCTCGCGCCGGCGGCCGTGCTCGTCCCCGGCGTCGGGCTTCACCGTTACGATGCCGCCGGCCCGGATCTCGATCACGCGCTCGACGGCGCCGACCTCGTCCTGGCGCACGAGTGGAACGAGCCGGGCCTGATCGCCGCGCTCGGCGCCCGCCGTACGGCCGGCGGCCGGTTCCTGCTGTTCTTCCACGACACGCACCACCGGGCCGTCACGGCGCCGGACGAGATCGGGCGCTTCGATCTCGACGGCTATGACGGCGTGCTCGCCTTCGGCGAGGTGCTGCGCCAAGTCTATCTGATGCGTGGCTGGGGCCGCCGTGTCTTCACCTGGCACGAGGCCGCCGACACGGCCCTGTTCCGGCCGCTCCCGCGCGAAAAGGAACGGGATCTCGTGTTCATCGGAAATTACGGCGACGGCGAACGCGATGCGGAGCTGAAGACCTTCCTGATGGACCCGGTGGCGTCGCTCGGCCTCGCGGCGCGCGTGCACGGCGTGCGCTGGCCCGCGGCGGCGCGCGCCGAGCTCGCCGCACGCGACATCGATTACTCAGGATGGCTCCCCAACCACCGCGCGCCGGAAGCCTTCGCCCGCGCCCGCGTCACCGTCCATGTGCCGCGCCGCCCCTATGCCGAGGCGCTGCGCGGCATCCCGACCATCAGGATGTTCGAGGCGCTCGCCTGTGGCATCCCGTTGGTCAGCGCGCCCTGGGACGACTCCGAAGGCCTCTTCCCCGACGGCAGCTATCTGAAGGTCGCCGATCGCGACGGCATGACGGCGGCGCTCGCCGCCGTGCTGCGCGATCGCGACCGCGCCGAGACGCTCGCGCGCACGGGGCTCGCCGCGATCCGCGCCCGCCACACCTGCGCGCATCGCGTCGCCGAACTCTTCGACATCGTCGCCTCGGTTCGCGACGACCTCGCCTCTGCCTCCTCGGCCCGTTCCGCCGAGCTTATCAGGATCGCCGTGTCATGAGACTGCGCTTCTTCGGATCGAGCCTCGTCTCCTCCTACTGGAACGGGGCGGCCACCTACTATCGCGGGCTCCTGAAGGCGCTCGCCGCGCACGGCGTCGACGTCGTGTTCTACGAGCCCGACGCCTATCAGCGCCAGCAGCATCGCGACATCGCCGACCCGGCCTGGGCGCGCGTCGTCGTCTACCCGGCGACCGCCGAGGGCTGGCGCCGGGCGCTCGACGAAGCGGGCCGCGACGCCGATCTGCTGGTCAAGGCGAGCGGCGTCGGCGTCTTCGACCGCGAGCTGGAGATCGCCGTGCCGAGCGCCGTGCGCCCCGGCGCCGCCTGCGTCTATTGGGACGTCGACGCGCCGGCGACGCTCGACGCCGTCGCGGCGAACCCGAACGATCATCTGCGCGACGCCATCCCGCGCTACGATCTCGTCTTCACCTACGGGGGCGGCGAGCCGGTGGTCGACGCCTACACGGCGCTCGGCGCCCGCGCCTGCGTGCCGATCTACAACGCCGTCGATCCCGACACCCACCACCCGGTCGCGCCGCGCGACGAATGGCGCTGCGATCTCGGCTTTCTCGGCAACCGCCTGCCGGACCGCGAAGCGCGCGTCGAGGACTTCTTCCTCGGCGCCGCGGCGCGGCTGCCGGCGCGGAGCTTCCTGCTCGGCGGCGCCGGCTGGGAGGACAAGCCGATGGCGGCGAACGTGCGCCGGCTCGGTCACGTCGGCAGCGCCGATCACAACGCCTTCTTCTGCTCGTCGCTCGCCACCCTCAACATCAATCGCGCCAGCATGGCGCGCTACGGCTTCTCGCCGCCGACCCGCGTGTTCGAGGCGGCCGGCGCCGGCGCCTGCCTGATCACCGACCGTTGGGAGGGCATCGACCAGTTTCTCGAGCCGGAGCGCGAGATTCTCGTCGCCGACTCGGGCGCCGAGGTCGCCGCGCTGCTCGACGGTCTCGACGCGGCAACGGCGCGCCGCATCGGGGTGGCCGGGCATGCCCGCGTCCTCGCCGAGCACACCTACGCGCACCGCGCCCGCACCGTGCTGGACCGGCTCGGCATTCCGGCGCGTCCGTCGCTCGGGCAGGAGGCCGCGGAATGACGCTCGACATCGTCGTCCTCGGCCTCTCGATCACGTCGTCCTGGGGCAACGGCCACGCCACGACGTACCGGGCGCTGATCAAAGCGCTGGCCGATCGCGGTCACCGCGTGACGTTTCTCGAGCGGGACGTCGCCTGGTATCGCGACCATCGTGATCTGGTCCGGCCCGACTGGTGCCGGATCGAGCTCTACGAGTCGCTCGCCGAGCTGCCGCGCCGGCACGGCGGCCTGGTGCGCGAGGCCGATCTCGTGATCCTCGGCTCCTTCGTGCCGGACGGCACCGCGATCGCCGACTGGGTGACGACCGAGGCGCGCGGCATCACGGCCTTCTACGACATCGACACGCCGGTGACGCTGAAGCGGCTCGAGCAGGGCGTCACCGACTACATCGCCCCTGCGTTGGTGCCGCGCTTCGATCTTTATCTGTCGTTCACCGGCGGCCCCGTGCTGGAGCTGATCGAGGAGACCTGGGGTGCGCGGGCGGCGCGGCCGCTCTATTGCGCCGTCGATCCGGAGCTGCACAGGCCGCACGACGTCGTTCCGCATCTCGCGCTCGGCTATGTCGGCACCTACAGTCCGGATCGCCAGCCGACGCTCGATCGGCTGCTGGTCGAGCCGGCGCGTCGCCTGCCGGCGCTGCGCTTCGCGGTCGCCGGGCCGCAGTATCCCCCCATGCTCGACTGGCCCGCGAACGTCGCGCGGATCGATCACCTGCCGCCGCAGGAGCACGCCCGCTTCTACTGCGGGCAGCGCTTCACCCTCAACGTCACCCGGGCCGACATGATCGCAGCCGGCTGGTCGCCGAGCGTGCGGCTGTTCGAGGCCGGTGCCTGCGGCGTGCCGGTCATCTCGGATCGCTGGGCCGGGCTCGATGCCTTCTACGCGCCGGGCTCCGAGATTCTGGTCGCGGACACGACCGAGGAGGCCATGGCGATCCTGCGCGACATGCCGGAGGAGCGCCGGCGCGACATCGCGGCGGCGGCACGCCGACGGACACTCGCCTGCCACACGGCGCGCGAGCGCGCCCGCGCGCTCGAGGACCACCACGCCGAAGCGCGGGCCGCGCGGGCGCGGGCCGTCGCGGCAAGAGCCGTGGATGCGGTCGCCTGACGACTTGATCAGGAACTCTCGTCGCCCGCACGCGGTTTGTAGAACGAGATCCGTCCGGCCGGGGCGGGATCGGGCGTCGAGCCCGGTTATCCGCCACGCGGCGCCGGGCCTGGCAGACGGATGACGAAAGAAACAGACGGATCACGAAGAAGGAGAGCGCGCGTGCCCCCGAGCCGAAGCCTGAACATCGTCGTCACCGGCGGAGCCGGATTCATCGGCTCACACCTGTGCGACCGGCTCGTCCACGAGGGCCACGCCGTGACCTGCGTGGACAATCTGTACACGGGTCGGTTCGACAACGTCCGGCCGCTGTCCAACCACTGCAACTTCAGCTTCGTCAAGGCGGACGTGCGCGAGCCGCTCGTGATCGAGGGCCCGGTCGACCGCATCTACAATCTCGCCTGCCCGGCCTCGCCGCCGCACTATCAGCGCGATCCGATCGGCACCGTGAAGACCTGCGTGCTCGGCGCCATCCATGCGCTGGAGCTCGCCCGCGCCACGGGCGCCCGCATCCTCCAGGCCTCGACCAGCGAGGTCTACGGCGATCCCGACATCCATCCGCAGCCGGAGAGCTACCGGGGCGCCGTCAACCCGGTCGGCCCGCGTGCCTGCTACGACGAGGGCAAGCGCTGCGCCGAGGCGCTGTTCTTCGATTATCGGCGGGTCCACGGCGTGTCCGTGAAGGTCGCCCGCATCTTCAACACCTACGGCCCGCGCATGCTGGAGAACGACGGCCGGGTGATCTCGAACTTCGTCGTGCAGGCGCTGCGCAACCAGCCGATCACGCTCTACGGCGACGGTTCGCAGACCCGCTCCTTCTGTTACGTCGACGATCTGCTCGACGGGCTCGAGCTGCTGATGGAGAGCGACGACGCGGTCACGGGGCCGTTCAACCTCGGCAATCCGCGCGAGGTCACGGTGAAGGAGATCGCCGACATGGTGCTGGCGCAGACCGGCTCGCGCTCGCGCCTCGCCTATCATCCGCTCCCGCAGGACGACCCGCGCCGGCGCAAGCCGGAGATCGCGGCGGCGGCCCGCACGCTCGGGTGGCAGCCGCGCATCGCGCTGGAGGACGGGCTGCGGTCGACCATCGACTATTTCGCCCTCGAGGTGGCGACGCCGACCGCGCCGGCGAAGCGGGCCGAGTCGAACGCTGTGATCGACGTCACAGCGCGGCCGAGCCGCAAGCGGCGCAGCGCGCTGTCGGCCGTGAGCGGCCCCGCCTGAACGATTCGCGCCGCCGCGTCCGCGTCAGCTTCCGGGCGGACGGGGGACGGGCGGCATCGCCGCGGCGGCGCAGTGACGAGGCGGCGAGCGCCTCCGGCCCGCTGTCCAGAACACCGGACTCAGGCCGTGTTCTGACAAATTGACAACGACCTGATTTCCGTGAGAGCAGGAACGTCCGGGGTTGCGTCAACCTCGGACTGTTTCGTGACGAGCCCGGCTCAGGACCGTGTTGGATCGCTGGACCTTCCTGTTTTCGGACGCGCCGCGTCCCGCGGCCCCGGCTCGCGCAACGAGACACGTCTGCGAGGCCCGCAACCGGAGCCTCGCGCGGATAATGCCGGCGCCGTCGGCCTCGCCCGTTCGGGCAATCGAAGGCGGGCCGTTCGATCGTGAGGATCGGGCGCGCTCCCGGCCGGGAGGCGCCCCATGAAGGAACCCTCGCTGGACGTCTGCATGGACGCTGCGCATTTCGATTATGTCCGGGTGCTCTGCGCCGAGGAGGCCGTCAACGTGCTGGCCCAGTGCGGCGAGCGCGGCGTGGTCATGGCGGGCGGTCAGTCGCTGATCCCGCAGATGAGCCTGCGGTCGACGGTCCCGCACGTGCTCGTCGACCTCGGCCAAGCCACCGAGCTGCGCATGATCGAGGCGCACGGCGACACCGTGATGGTCGGCGCCATGGTGACCCATGCGATGATCGAGGACGGGCTGGTGCCCGATCCGGTCGCCGGCATGCTGCCCTATGTGGCGCACGGCATCGCGCACCGCGACGTCCGCAACCGCGGCACGCTCGGCGGCACCGCATGCTGGGCCGACCCCTGCGCCGACTGGCCGACCGCCCTCGTCGCGCTCGACGCCACCATGGTGACGCTGTCGCCGGAGGGCGAGCGCCGCATCCCGATCACCCGCTTCTACCCCGAGGCGTTCACCAACGCGCTCGGCACCGCCGAGATCGTCACGTCGATCAGCCTGCCGCGATCGTCGAAGCGAGCGCGCTGGGGCTACTACAAGGTCACCCGGACGGTCAGCGAATCGGCCGACGCGATCGCTGCCGTGATCTCGGATCCGGAGCGCGGCGCCAGCCGCGTCGTGCTCGGCGGCCTGAAGTGCCCGCCGCTGATCCTCGCCGACGTGTCGAAGGCCTTCGCCGAGCGTCCGCCGGACCTCCCCGCCATGCGGCTCGAGGCCTGCGAGGAGATGATCGAGGGCCTGCCGGCCCTCGCCGACGCCAATCTCCACAACTACGCCTTCGCGCTCAGCCGCGCGCTGCGCAGCGCCTTCGGCGCCTGATCCGGCCGCAGCCCGCCGTCACGCCGTCGCCGGGGCCTGCCGGCGTGACGGAACGGCCTCTCCGGCGACGGGTTTCCCCGGGACAGGGAGACCCCGCATGGACCGTGACGAGACGCGCGCGAGACCGCCCGGAAAGGGCTTCGCCGATCAGGGCCAGGTGAGCGATGCCGACCGGCCTCTGCTGGAGACCCCCGGCGGCCGTTCGGCCGAGCGCGATCCTGCCGATCGCAGCGACTTCGACGACGAGGCCCGCCGGCGGGACGTCGGCGCGGTGCCGCGCAGCGCCGTGACGGGCGCGCACCAGCCCGGAACCGGCGCCGACGAGACCGCGGACGGACTGAGCGAGACCGAGGAGGCGACGCGACGCGCCGCCGAGGACATCGCCACCGGCCCCGGCGCGGAGGACCGTGACGAGGACACGCCGGTGTTCGAGCGCGGCGGCCTGCCGAAGGCGTGACGGAACGGGGGCTGCCCACCGCGGCCGGGCGGCGACGCCCCGAGGACCAGGCGGCTCAGTTGGCGCAGGTGGCGTGGAGCCGGCCGGCGGCCGCCGAGACGCCGCGCAAATCGAAGCTGAGCTCGCGCTCGCCGCCGCTCGTGCGCACCTGCAGGGCGAAGCTGCGGGCGGTGCGGAAGCGCTCCAGCAGCGCCGCCGGGTCGGGCGGCGCATAGGCGTTGCCGAGAATGCGCCAGCGCTCCGGGCTCGCCACCTGATCGAGCAGGACCGTCACGTCGACGTCGCCGACCGGCTCCGAGCCGGGCGGCCAGTCGAGGTCGAGGGCGAGCAGCTCGAGCGTGCCCTGCCGGCATTCCACGAGCAGCCCGGCCCGGCCGGGCTGCGCCATCGGCGTGCCGCGGCGCGTGAAGGAGAGCCCGTGCCCGACCAGCGTGGGCCGCTCGGCGTCGGGCCGCGGCACAGCCGCGAGCGGCATCGGCATGCGCACCACGAAGCCCGTCGTGATGGTCGTCTGCTGCGCCTGCACCCGAGCAGCGCCGGCGAGCGGCGCCAGGATGGCGATCAGAAACAGAGTCGATACTCGGCACAAGGTCACGCCGGGCACCTCCGGGTCTGCAGATCGGCCGATGCGGGTGCCGGAGCGCGAATCCGTCGAGGACATTCGATCATTGACGGAGTCTTAATGGCTTCGCGCCGACCGGCCAACGCTGTCGACCGTATCATGCGCGCATTCCCGCCCAGACTATGGCGACGAGCGGACACAATTCGGGCCGATCCACAGAGGCGAACCGTGTTGCGCGAATCGAAACGGCCGGGACTGGCCCGGCCGTTCCTCGTTCGTCTCGCACGCGGGCGACGCCCGCGTCGCGGCTCGTCAGTGCTGCGCGGCGGCGGCCGCGGCCAGGACGGTGCCCGGCTCGACCTTCACGCCCGGCCCCATCGTCGAGGAGATGGCGATCCGGTTGATGTACTGGCCCTTGGCGCCGGCCGGCTTGGCCCGCGACACGGCGTCGGCAAAGGCCTTGATGTTCTCGACCAGCTTGTCGGCGTCGAACGACGCCTTGCCGACGCCGGCGTGCACGATGCCGGCCTTCTCGACGCGGAACTCGACCGAGCCGCCCTTGGCGCCGGCGACGGCGCCCTTGACGTCCATGGTGACGGTGCCGACCTTCGGGTTCGGCATCATGCCGCGCGGGCCGAGCACCTTGCCGAGGCGGCCGACCAGCGGCATCAGGTCCGGGGTGGCGATGCAGCGATCGAAGTCGATGTTGCCGCCCTGGACGCGCTCGACCAGATCCTCGGCGCCGACCACGTCGGCGCCCGCCGCGCGGGCCTCGTCGGCCTTGGCGCCGCGCGCGAACACGGCGACCCGCAGGGTGCGGCCGGTGCCGTTCGGCAGGGTGACGACGCCGCGCACCATCTGGTCGGCGTGGCGCGGATCGACGCCGAGATTCATGGCGATCTCGATCGTCTCGTCGAACTTGGCGGTGGCCCGCGCCTTGACCAGGGTCACGGCCTCGGTGAGCGGGTAGAGCTTGTTGCGGTCGATGCCCTCGCGGGAGGCGACCACGCGCTTTCCATGTTCTGCCATCGGATCAGCCCTTCACGCTCAGGCCCATGGACCGGGCGGAGCCCTCGATCATGCGCATCGCCGACTCGATGTTGTCGGTGTTGAAGTCCTTCATCTTCTTCTCGGCGATCTCGCGCACCTGGGCCTGGGTGATCGAGCCCACGAAATCGCGGCCGGTCGCCTTGGCACCCGACTGGATGCCGGCCGCCTTCTTGAGGAAGTACGACACCGGCGGGGTGCGCATCTCGAACGTGAAGGAGCGGTCGGCATAGATGGTGATGACGACCGGGATCGGCGATCCCTTCTCCATCTGCTGGCTCTGGGCGTTGAACGC
Source organism: Rhodoplanes sp. SY1 (assembly GCF_046000175.1). NCBI lineage: Bacteria > Pseudomonadati > Pseudomonadota > Alphaproteobacteria > Hyphomicrobiales > Nitrobacteraceae > Rhodoplanes > Rhodoplanes sp. SY1. Next base: position 22,565 of record NZ_JBEOMB010000045.1, on the reverse strand, counting down.
CTTGCAGAACTCCATGATGTTGAGGCCGCGCTGACCGAGCGCGGGGCCGATCGGCGGAGACGGATTGGCCGCTCCCGCCGGCACCTGAAGCTTCAGGTATCCTGTGATTTTCTTCGCCATGGCAAAGTCCTTCGCGCCGGCGCCGCCGGCTCGCAGGGTTCGTGGTGCGGATCAAGGGCGGTCGGCGAACCGTCCCTCCTCCCACGTATCGCCGCCGCCGTCGGCGCGAGGCCGGCGGCGGGGTGGCGGTTCTCTATCCCGGGACCGGGCCGGAGACAAGGGGGCGCCCCCGCGTGACGCCCGAGACGCCGGAGGAACCGACGCTCACCCGACTCGCCCCGCGCCCGACCCGCCGCCGACGAAAACGGCCGGGACGAAGCCCGGCCGATCGACGAAATTCCATGGTTGACAGGATGTTGCGGTCAGACCTTCTCGACCTGCCCGAACTCCAGCTCGACCGGCGTGGCGCGGCCGAAGATCGACACCGCGACCTTGATGCGCGAGCGGGCGTCGTCGACCTCCTCGACCACGCCGTTGAACGACGCAAACGGGCCGTCGGAGACCCGCACCTGCTCGCCGATCTCGAACGAGACGGTCGGCTTCGGCCGTTCGATGCCCTCCTGCACCTGATGCAGGATGCGGCCGGCCTCGGCCTCGGAGATCGGCATCGGCTTGTTGTCGCTGCCGAGGAAGCCGGTGACCTTCGGGGTGTTCTTGATGAGGTGGTAGGCCTCGTCGGTGAGGTCCATCTTCACCAGCACGTAGCCGGGGAAGAACTTGCGCTCCGAATCGACCTTGCGGCCGCGGCGCACCTCCTGGACCTTCTCCTTGGGCACCAGGATCTCGTCGAACAGGTGCTCGAGGTGGCGCTGGCGCGCCTGCTCGCGGATCGACTCGGCGACCTTGTTCTCGAAATTCGAATAGGCGTGAACGATGTACCAGCGCTTGCTCATGTCCATCATCCGCCGCGTCAGCGTCCGATCCCGAGCACGAGCGTCACGCCGAACCGGATCACCTGGTCGGCGAGCAGGAAGAAGATGGCGGCGCTCGCCGACATCACGAACACCATCAGGGTGGTGATCGCGGTTTCCCGCCGGGTCGGCCAGGTGACCTTCTCGGTCTCCGAGCGGACCTCCTGCAAGAACTTGAACGGGCTAACCTTCGCCATCGCCTCTTCCGATCGTCCCAAAATGCGTGAAAAGCCGCGCGGGCGACGGCCGGATCGCCGTCGGCTCCCTCTCCTCACGGACATCCTGCCGCGAGAGCCGCCCCCCGGCCGGGCTGTGCGATCGGCGACGCTCAGACCAGGCTGGAGTTGAGGAATTCCAGACGCCAGGAGGCTCGGATCGCAATCGAAATCGGGGCGGTCCCTGCAGACTCGTCCGAAACTTCGAACGTCTAGGTCGGCCCGTTTTACACGTTCGGGCGGGGCCGTCAACAGAACCCGGCCGATCCGGGTCGGCCGGGGCGCGGTTTTCTCCGGGAAATTCAAGGGCTCGAAGAACAGTCGAACGTCGCCGATCGGACCCGCTCGGCCACCGCGACCGGCCCCCTGAACGCCGACGGCTCGCCCAGGGGGCGAGCCGTCGCATCTCGATCCGTCCGGTCCCGTGGCGGTTTACGCCGCGACCGGCGCCGCCCTTCAACGGGCGTCGCTCTGGAACCCGCGCGTCTCCGCGCCGACCGTCACCTTGCGGCCGCGGTTGAGCGCGCGCAGCTTGTTCACCCAGTCTTCCGGGTACAGCAGGTTCGAGCTCGGCACCTCGAGGCCCATGTACTGGGCGATGTCGGAGATGAACGCGACGCAGTTGATGGTCGCGGCGTTCCACACCAGCGTGGTGGCCTGCTTGCGCTTGATGTAGGCAAACACCTTCTGGGCCTCGGCGTCCGTCAGGTACACCCGGTAGCTCGCGGTCAGGTACTGCTCGTCGAGATCGCCGTAGCTCTTGCCGGTCTCGGCCGGCACCGGGAGGATATGCCCGAGAATGTAGGGAATGACGCTGTCGGTCGCCGGATGCAGGCCGGCCACCTCGACGGCGCGCTGGCCCGACTTGCCGTACCAGATGAAGGCGTGGCCGTAGCTCGCCGCGGTGCGGGCGCGGAAATCGACATAGTAGCGGCCGCCGGACTTCGCGGCCGGCTTGGGCGGGCGCGGCGCGGCGACGTCGCCGTCCACCTGGCCGACGGCGGAGACGCGCGTCAGAGTGGTGCTCTGCGCCTGGGCCGCATCGATCGCGACGCCGCTCGACAGGACGATCGCTGACAGGCCGGCGACGATCGCGACGAGACGTTTGCGATTGAAAAGGTCGAACATCGAGGCCTCCTGGCTCACGGCACCGGTTGCTGCGGGACCGCAGGTCGAGCATAGCGACCAGCGGTCCCGGATGTTGCAGCGGACGGTCTTGTAACGGACGGTCTTGCAGCCGACGGTCATGGACCGGCCGAGAAGAGCGAGCCGGCCGAGCGATCGGCCGGCCCGAGACCTGTCTCAGTACTTCGCGACGACCGGGCCCTTGCCGATCGGAGCCTTGCCGATCGGCGCCTTGCCGATCGGAGCCTTGCCGATCGGAGCCTTGCCGACGGCCGCGACCGGCGGCGGCGGCTGCCGAACCGGCATGTCGGCGGCGAAGGCCGAGCCGACCAAGGCGAGACTGGCGGATGCGATGACTGCGAGTTTCAACATGTGAGCCCCCGTGATCTTTCCCCAAGTACCCACGTCCACCGTGAGCTGCCGAAGCGTCGTGCAAGACATCGGGCGGCGCAACCGTCGATAGCCCGAAAACGCCCTCCAGGCAGCGCATTCCGAAAGTATTGTTGCACCAAAGACACGCCTCACGGGCACGGCTAGCTCCTAGCACGCTCACGTTAGTTGCGCGACAAGACATCCGAAGAAAGCTGCGGAAACCCATGGTAATTATGGAGGAAGTCGGATCGGTCGAGTCGCTCGCGCGCCTCCCGGCAAGCCGTCCCGGATAGCCCGGGGGCCCTCGTGGCTCGGAGAGCCTCTCGAAGCTTGGGGATGAGTGGGCGATGGCTTCGGCAGGAGCAGCGGAGCTTCGACGATTCGGTCTGCGATACGCCGGAGGGGTCGGCGGGGCCAGACCCGAGGATCAGTAGACCAGCGGGATGACGCGCCGGGTACGCGCCATGTAGGCGCGGTACTGGTCGCCGAACGCATCCAGCATCATCCGCTCCTCGCTGCCCACCCGCCCGAAGAAGAGGATGCCGAAGCCGACCAGCCCGGCCGGACCGGCGATCGCGTTGGGCAGCAGGAGGGCCTGCGCGAGCGCCCACAGCCAGAACGCCGTGTACATCGGGTGCCGGACCCAGCGATAGATTCCGTCGGTCACCAGCGTATGGCGGTCGCGGACGTCGAGGCTGATCGACCAGTTGCGGCCGAGCGCCTTGTGGGAGAGCCGGAACATCACGAGGGCGGCGACGGCGACGAGAACGCCGAGTGTCCCGACGGCAGGATGGAACGGGTAGTCGGCGAAGCGCGGCATCCCGGTCGCGAGATACAGGATCGGGAGCAGCCCGAGGCCGGTCAGCGAGACGCTCAGAAGGAGGTTTTCCCGAAAGCCACGACGGCTGGACGCGACCGGCGTCCGCCGGGCCCGCCGGGCATAAGGGTAGCGAATGATGAACCAGCCGACGACGAGCGCGCCGTAGGCGAGCTTCGCGATTAGCGGGGTCATCGCGCCAACACGATCTCCGAGCCGGCCACCTGGGCCGCGGCGTTCGCCGGCGCTCTCTCGATCAACGATCCGTCGGTCGCGAACGCCGAAGCCGGGCCATCCGGCAGACAGGCCGTCTCTCGCACGGCGAGCGGCCCGCAGGCCAGCATGAAATAGTCGTAGGCGGTGCGGCGGTCGTTGCCGCGGACGAACTGGCAATGCAGGCGGAAGAACCGCCCCCAGATGCGCCGGTAATAGTCCGGGTCCAGCATCCGGCTGATTCGCACCACGCGCACCAGCGGCCGTCCGCTCGGCGCCAGCCCGGCGTCGCCGACCGGGTCGGTCTTGTAGAAGTTCATCACGTCGCTGATCGCCTGATACTCGACCCAGAAGGGGCCGTCCGCGGCCGCGACCCGGGCGAGCGCCGCGCGGAAGCAGGCGGCGCGCCCGTGCAGCGCGATCTTGAGGACGGACGAGCCGACCGTGACCAGGCCCACGGGAGGTCCGGTGCGCCCCAGCTCGGGCTCCAGGGTCAGCGCACGGTCGATCGCGTCGACGGCGAGCACCGCGCCGAGGCTGTGGCCGAGCACGACGATCTCGTCGACCTCGCCGGCGCGCGCCGCGGCGACGATGTCGGCCGCGAGCCGGTCGAGCCGGTCTGCCAGAACTCGCGGCGGAACTCGGACATAAGCGCTCGCGAAGCTCCAGTCGTCGAACGCCAGCGGGAGCTTGAACCACCGGCCCGGCCCGTACAGCAGCGCGCCGAAGACGGTCGCGCCGAGAAGCACCCCGGCGGCCGCCGAATCGGTCGCCCGGCTCAGCGCCGCGCCGCCGAGGCCGGCCGCGACGCCGAAAGCGAGAACCGTGAGGGGCGGGTAGAGGAAGAACAGCGCATAGCGCCAAGCGGTCCGGAAATAGCGGTGGAGCGCGCCGCCGAGCACGAAGTCGAGGCAGGCGAGCACCCCGCGCCCCATGCGTTTCCACCACGGGGCGGCCGCATACGCGTCCAGGAGATCGTCCCAGCGCAGGAGCCGGACCCGGGTCGTCACCCGCCAGTTGCGGCCGGTGGTCTCGACCGTCCAGTCGGAGCCGTCCGGCCGGTGCGCCGGCTCGGACATCACCGTGAGAACCGACCAGGCCCGGCGGAAGCGGCCCGTCTCGCGGGCGAAGCGCTGATACACCCGCTCGGGAGGCTCCGGATCGAATCCGCCGATATGGATGAAAAGCCGACGCCCGACGCGGCCAGCCGGCGCCTCGCGGTTCACCGCCTGGGCGTCGCGATCCGCGTCACCTCCCCGAAGCATTGCGGCTTCCGCGGCCATCGTCCCGCCCCGACTTCAAGGTTGATCCCGCACGGTCCCCCGCAAAGGCGACCGCCCACAATACCCTGAGTTGACTAGACCGCGTCTAGCACAACCCCACAGACTCTCGCACCCCCTTCGGAAGGAACAAAATACCTCTTTGTTTGCAGAAGCATAGCCCAAGCAGGCGATCCGTCTACGGGGATGTGCCGGCGCAGCGTAAATCGAAAGACCGAGAAATTTTTCACGACTCCCGGCGGCGGACACCCGTTGCGGAGCGGAAAGGTCGCGCCGGGCGAAAGCGACGGCCGCGCACGGCCCGTCACCGGCGAATGCGGTGGTCGAGCGCGGCCTTCGAGAGGAGGCTCTCGGAGGCAAGCGACAGCGCGTGTCAACCGTGGAAGGACTTCGGGAGGGAGATGTCCGGCTCTCGCTGGCAGGAGTGGAGGGACTCGAACCCCCAACCCCCGGTTTTGGAGACCGGTGCTCTGACCAATTGAGCTACACTCCTCCGGACGAGGATGCGACAGCGCGTAACCGAGCCGCCACGGGCTCTAGATGCATGATCCCCGCCCCCTTGGCAAGGCCGGCACGGCGGGCGGCGGGTGAATTTGGTCGTGTCGCGAAGCCTCGCGGACGGTGCCGCGCCGGTGCCGCGCGGCCACGGCCCGGCGGCCCGACGACTCAGGCCAGCGGCAGGCCGGCGAGCCGCTCGATCTCGGCCGCGATGACCTCGGCATGGCGATGGTGGGCCATGTGGCCGGCCGCAGGGATGCGCACGAGGCGTCCGTGCGACAAGACCTTGGCGAGCACCTCGCCGTGGACGGCGGGCGGCACGATGGGGTCGGCGTCGCCGACCACCACGACGGTCGGCACCGTGACGTCGGGATAGCGCGGCGCGACCGCGACGAGGTGGTCGCGGAGATCCGAATACTCCGTCATGCTGTTGCGGAAGCGCCGCGGCGTCAGCGCCAGCGCCAGCGCCGTGCGGGCGGCGTAGTCGCGCGTCGGCGGCTCCGGCCGGAACAGCCGGGCGACCAGCCGGTCCATCATCGGCAGGGTCGCGGGCAGCAGCACGGTCCAGATCAGCGGGCCGACGAACAGCACCTCGGCGACCCGCTGGAACCAGGGCAGCCCGCCGGGGCGGGGATGCGTGGTCGGATTGATCAGCACGAGCGCCTTCACGGCACCGGGCTCGTCGAGCGCGTAGCGGAGCGCGATCAGCCCGCCGAGCGAGTGGCCGACGACGATCAGTGGGCCGGCCCCGACCGTCTCGACGGCGGTGCGAATCAGCGCCACCTGATGGCCGGGGTCGGAGACCTCCGGACCGCCCTCCCCCGACCAGCCCTGCCCCGGCCGGTCCGGCAGCAGGACGCGCAGCCGGCGGGCGAGCCGGTCGCCGAGCGCGACCCGCATGTCTGTGTGCTGGACATTGGCGCCGTGCAGCAGCAGCACGGCCGGCGGCGCGGCGGACTCGGTGCCGGACGGAGCCGGCGCCTCCGGCTTGAGGTCGACGAGGTGGATGCGCGCCGCCCCGGTGTCGATCAGGCGGCCGACCGGCGGGTTCTCCTTCTCGATCGTGCGGGCGAGCCACCAGGAGAGCAGCGCCGACGCCGCGAGAACGACGACGGCGAAGAGCAACAGGGAACCGACGACCAGCATTGCGACCACGCCTCGACCAGAGTCCGGAGCGACGTTCCGCTGCTCTCGCCCCCTCCGCTCATTCCCGCGCAAGCGGGGATCCAGAAGCGCAGTGCCGTGCTGCCCCTGGATCCCCGCCTTCGCGGGGACGAGCGGACATCGTGTGCGAGGGATCAGTCACCGAACGCGCTCCGGCCGAAGGTATCGACCTGCGCGGTTCCGGCGCAAGCGGCACGGCGTCACTCCGCCGCCACGTCGTCCCGATGCAGCACGGCGGGCGCGCGGGAGAAAGTGCGGCGGCCGCGCTTCCAGCCGGCGAGCGGCACGGCGATCTCGGCGATCGCGCCGGCCGGGTCGTGCGCGTCGAGCACCACGAGATCGGCCGGGTTGCCGACCGCGATGCCGTAATCGGGGAGATTCATCAGCCGCGCCGGCGCCGCGGTGATCAGGTCGAGGCAGGTCTCCAGCTCGGCGGCGCGGCCGAGCTGGGCCACGTTGGCGTAGAGATTGGCGATCCGCATCATCGAGCAGTCGCCGAACGGCGTGAACGGGTTGAGCACGTTGTTGGTGGCGATCGAGCAGGTGACGCCCTGCTCCGCCAGGCGATGGGCGGGCGTCACGCCGCGCGGAACATCGTGGTCGTGGCCGCGGCCCATGAGGAACAGGTCGGTCGCCGGCAGCACGGTCAACGCCACGCCGGCGTCGGCGAGCCGCCTTCCGACCGCCGCCCGCGCCACCTCCGGCATCGCCGACAGCTTGGTCACATGGCCGATGGCGACACGGCCGCCCCAGCCGAAGCGGTCGGTCTGCCGGCACACTTCGTCGAGATGGGTCCAGGTCGGGTCGAGATCGAAGTCGAGATGGAAATCGACGTCGAGATCGTAGCGTCGGGCGATCTCGAAGATGCGGACGATCTGGCCGTGCGGATCCGTGTCCGTGTAGGGACAGCCGCCGATCGTGTCGGGCTCGTCCTCGCAGCACTGGATCAGCAGATCCTCGGCGCCGGGATCGTTGAGTAGCCCTTCTTGCGGGAAGACGCAGAGGTCGAGATCGATCGCGAAGGCGTAGTCGCGCTTCAGCCGGCGGATCGCCCGGAAGCTCGTCAGCCCGATGCGCGGGTCGACCTCGACATGGGTGCGCATGCGGGTCGTGCCCTGCAGGATCGCCTTCTCCAGGGTCCGCTTCGCCCGCGCATACACATCCTCCTCGGTAAAGTTCTTCTTGGCCGCGGCGACCTGGGCGATCGCCTCGGCCAGCGTGCCGTGCTCGCTCCTGCAGCGATCGAGGATGCACGACTTGTCGAGATGGATGTGGGTCTCGACGAAGCCGGCGACGGCGAGCCGGCCGCCGATGTCCTCCACGAGCGCGTCCGCCGCGATGGATGGCTCGATCGCGACGATGCGACCATCGGCGACGCCGATGTCGCACGGCGCCTCACGGCCGACGAGGCGGACGTTCTTGAAGACGAGATCGAGGGGCATTGTTTCGAGGGTCCGGAAGCGCGACAAATTCTGAGTCGTCATGCCCGGCCTTGTGCCGGGCATCCACGTCTCGAGCGGCGAGGCTCTGTCGTGGATGGCCGGGACGAGCCCGGCCATGACAGCGGAGAGGATCGAAACAACATCACAAGCTCACTCCGCCGCGTGGCCCAGATAGGCCGCCTCGATGGCGGGGTCGCCGCGCAGGGCCGCAGCCGTGTCGGCCCGCACGACGCGTCCGGACTCGAGCACATAGGCGCGGTCGGCGACGTCGAGTGCGAGCTGCGCCATCTGGTCGACCAGCAAGATGGTGACGCCCTCGTCGCGCAGCCGTGCGAGCACGTCGAACAGTCCCTCGATGACGGCCGGGGCGAGCCCGAGCGAAGGCTCGTCGAGCATCAGCGTGCGCGGGCGCGCCATCAGGCCGCGGACGATCGCCAGCATCTGCTGCTCGCCGCCTGACAGGAGGCCTGCCGGATTGTCGATTCTTTCGCGCAATCGCGGAAACAGATCGAGCAGCCGCTCCATGTCGGCGTCGATGTCACGATCGTTGCGGGTGTGGGCGCCCAGCAGAATGTTGTCGCGCACCGAGAGGTCCGGGAACACCTGCCGGCCCTCGGGCACCAGCACGAGGCGGGCGGCGGCGATCTCGGGCGCGTCGAGATAGTCGATGCGCAGGTCGTTGAACACGACCTCGCCGTCGACCGGCCGCAGGAGCCCGGCGAGCGCCCGCATGGTGGTCGACTTGCCGGCCCCGTTGGCGCCGATCAGCGCCACGGTCTCGCCCGGCCGGACCTCGAGGTCGACGTTCTCCAGCACGGGGGCCGCCCCGTAGCCGGCGGTCAGCCGCATCACGGTGAGGATGGCGTCGACGGGCGCCTCCCAGGGCGCGCCGCGGCCGCGCCCGGCCGTGGTCTCGCCGCCCAGATAGGCCTTGATCACCTTCGGGTCGCGGCGGATCTCGGCCGGCGTGCCGGTCGCGATCGGCACACCGGCGTCGAGCACCACGATCTGGTCGGAGATGCCCATCACGAGCTGCATGTCGTGCTCGACCAGGATCACGGCGATGCCGAGATCGGCGATCCGGCGCAGCAGCAAGGCGAGCGTGTCCTTGTCGGCCCGCATCAGGCCGGCGGCCGGCTCGTCGAGCAGCAGCACGCGCGGCCGCATGGCGAGCGCGCGGGCGATCTCGACCAGGCGGCGGTCGACATGGGCGAGGTCGGCGGCCGGCGTCGCCAGCGCGCCGCGATAGCCGACGAAGGCGAGCAGTGCCTCGGCGGCCCTCTCGTCGTCCGGCCCGGCGAAGCGGCCGAAAAGCCCGCCGAGCTTGCCGCGCCGGAGCGCCACCAGAATGTTGTCGAGGACCGAGAGCGAGCCGAACAGCCGCGTCGTCTGATAGGTGCGCGCGATGCCGGCGCGCGCCACGGTGTGGCTCGCCGCACCGGCGAGGTCGCGGTCGCCGAGCCGGACGCTGCCGGAATCGGGGCGGTAGAAGCCGCCGATCATGTTGAGCACCGTCGTCTTGCCGGCGCCGTTCGGCCCGATGATGGCGGTAACGCGGCCGGGTTCGGCCGTGACGGCGACGTTGGTGGCCGCCTTGATGCCGCCGAAGGCGAGCGTCAGCCCCTCGACCCGCAGCGCCTTCGGCTCCGCCGGCGTCAGCAGCGCGGCGAGGTCGGTGCCGGCGCCGTCGGCCGTGCGCGGATCGATGCGCCGCCAGAGCCGCGACAACGTGCCGATGACGCCTTCGGGCGCGAGCCACAGCACGCCCAGCAGCAGCGCGCCGAAGAACAGCAGCCGGTACTCCGCGAGCCCCGAGAGAAGCTCGGGCAGCACGACGCTGATCGCCGCGCCGATCACCGGGCCGAACACGGCGCCGGCGCCGCCGACCACCACGGCGAGCAGGAACAGGATCGATTGCGAGAACGGGAACGAGTCCGGCGCGACGAACATCATCAGCGGCGCGAACAGGCCGCCCGCGACTCCAGCGAAGCCGGCCGACAGGGTGAAGGCCGCCGCCTTGACGATCACCGGATCGAGGCCGACCGAGCGGGCCGCGATCTCGGCGTCGCGCACCGCGATCATGCTCTTGCCCCAGGCGCTCGCCGCGATGCGGTGATAGAGCCACAGCGCTGCGCCGGCGAGCAGCACGGCGAGCGCCGCCATCTCGCGCTCGGTGAAGACGAGGCTGCCGATCGAAGGCGGCGGCAGGCCCATCAGGCCGTTGGCGCCGCCGGTCAGCGCCCGCCACTCGATGGTGCCGTGCTGGACGATGAAGGCGAACGCGATGGTGAGCATCGCGAGCGTCGGACCCGCCACCCGCAGCGCCGGCAGCGACAGAAGAAACCCGACCACGGCGGCGATCAGCCCGGCGGCCGGCAGCGCCAGCCAGAAGTCGACGCCGGCGAGCGTCAGGATCGCCACCGCATAGGCGCCGATCGCATAGAAGCCGACATGGCCGAGCGACACCTGACCCGTCAGCCCGAGCAGGATGTTGAGCCCGACGCAGACGACGACGGTGAGCGCGACCAGTGCCAGCACGAAGGGCGCATACCCTTCGGCGAGCAGCGCGAAGCCGAGGGCGACCGCGGTGAGCAGCGCGACGGCGACCGGGGTCGCATATGATTGGGCGAGGCGCGTCATCACACCTTGCTCACGGCGGCGCGGCCGAGGAGGCCGTGGGGCATCAGGGCGAGCGCGGCGATCACCACCGAGAAGACGACGATCTGGGTGTAGGTCGAGCCGAGATAGGCCGTCACCAGCGCCTCGGTGAGGCCATAGATCAGGCCGGCCAGCATCACGCCCCAGGCCGAGCCGATGCCCCCTAAGATCGCCACCGCGAACGCCTTGATGCCGAACAGCGTGCCCATCTCGGACTGCACACTGAACAACGGCGCGATCAGCAGGCCGGCGAGACCGGCGAGCGCGGTCGAGAGCATGAAGGCGACGGCGACGACGCGGCGCACGTCGATGCCCATCAGCCGCGCCGCGTCGGGATTCTGCACCACGGCGAGCAGCGCCTTGCCGCGCCGGGTGCGTCTCAAGGCGAGATGCAGCAGCACCGCGATGCCGAGGCCGACCACGGGAATCACGAGCTGCAGCGGATAGACGCCGGCGCCGAAGATCTGCACCGGCTCGACGGCGAGCGACGAGGGGAAGCTGCGCGGCTCCTTGCCGAACGTGAACAGGACGGCGTTGTCGAGCACGATGCCGCCGGCGACCGTCGCCATCAGCCAGGCGTCGGAGCGGCGGTCGACGAAGGGACGCACCAGCACGCGCTCGATCACGAGCCCGAAGGCGGCGCACAGGAACAGCGCCAGGATCGCGGCCGGCACCCACGGCCAGCCGAGTTTTATCGCGAACACGTAGCCCAGCACGGCGCCGAGCATCATGGCCGAGCCCTGCGCGAAGTTGACCGTGCTCGACACCACGTAGGTGACATGGAAGCCGAGCGCGATCAGCCCGTACATGCTGCCGAGCCCGAGCCCGGAGACGATCGACGAGGTGAGCAGCATCTCGTTCTCCCCGGGAGCCAGCCCCGATCTCCACCGTCCGTCACCTCTCCCCGCTCGCGGGGAGAGGTCGACGTTCGCGCGATGAGCGCGGACGTCGGGTGAGGGGGCGCCGCCGCGAGCTTGAGCGCCCGCGAGTCTCTGCGCCGGGGAAACGCCCCCTCATCCGTCTCGCCGCTGCGCGGCGAGACACCTTCTCCCCGCGCGCGGGGAGAAGGAACTCACGCCGGCGCGCCGGCGACGCCTTCAGGCCTCACTTCAGCGGGACGATCTCGTCGCCCTTGAACTGGGTGAAGATGTAGTCGGACGCGGCGAGCGCGTCGTGGTTCTGCTTGGTGAACGGCGTCTTGTAGGTCTTGATCAGGCCGTCATACGAGTCGATCGCGTAGAGGGCGTCGCGCACCTTGGTGCCGTCGGTCGAGCCCGCCTTGGCGATGGCGAGGCCGACGAGATGGGCGGCGTCGTAGGCGTTGGCGATGCCGACCGCCGGCGTCACGTTGGCGAGCGACTTGACGGCCGGGTACTTCGCCTTGAGCGCGGCCAGCACGGCGGCCGCCTTGGGCGCGTCGTTGCCCGAGAACGTGAAGGTCTGGATGAAATGGACCTTGTCGGCGCTGGCGCCGGCGAGCTCGCCGAAGCGGCCGCCGGCCGGGCCCCAATGCGACACGATCGGCACCGACCAGCCCATGCGATCGAGCGACTTCACCACCTGGGCCGAGGGTGCCACGTTGGCGACCAGGAACAGCACGTCGGCGCCGGCCTGCTTCAGGCGGGTGAGCTGCGGCACCACGTCGACGTCGTTTGTCTCGAACTTCTCGACGCCCGCGTACGGGATCTTCTTCGCTTCCAGGGCGGCCTTGAGGCCCTTCTCGTTCGACTCGCCCCACGGGTTGTTGATCAGGATCATGCCCGGCTTCTTGGCGCCGTACTTCTTCACGGCGTAGTCGACGAGCGCGACGTCGACCAGTTCGTCGACGGCGGAGACGCGGAACACGTAGTTGTCGGGCGCGCCGTTCTTGGTGATCGGCGTGCCGGCCGCCCACACGCCCATGAAGGGCACCTTGGACTGGTTGGCGAACGGCACGATGGCGATCGACACCGGCGTGTCGAGGCCGCCGAAGAACGCCGCGACCTTCTCGCGCTGCACCAGCTCGCGCGCCGCCACGACGCCCTTGGCCGGGTTGCTCTCGTCGTCGCGCACGACCAGCTCGACCTTCTTGCCGAGCAGCCCGCCCTTGGCGTTCATCTCGTCGACGGCGAGGGTGAGGCCGCGCACGATCGCCTCGCCGGACTTTGCCGACTGGCCCGACATCGCCGCGACGAGACCGAGCTTGATGGTCTCCTGCGCCTGCGCGGGCGCGGCGACCAGACCGGCGAGCGTGCCGGCGAACAGCGCGGTCGCGCCGGCGAGGGCGAGCCGCCGGGTCGGGCGGGCGAACGACATCCTGGGCAGGACGATCCTGGACATGGGCGTACCTCACGGGGGTGGGTGGACCGGCCCTCTCCTCGCAAGCCGCATGCCAGCCGCGATGTTCGGGATTCGCTCCGAAACGCCCCCGAGAAGCCCAAGGAAACGCCTATCCGGTGGGCAAACGCATCGCCGCCGCGCCCAAATCGCATGCAAAAGTGTATACAATCATGATCGTGTTCGCATACGATTCCAGGCGAACCGGGCCGCGGCCGGGCTGGCCGGGAAAATGCATTTCAAGGTGCCCGACCGCCCCGATCACGATCCGAACGACAGCCGGAGGACCCCATGCCCGTCGCCACACCCGCCCCCGCCCCGCTCGACAGCCCGTCCGAGACGCAGGCCGCCGCCGCCATCGTCGAGGCTTTCCTCGAAGCCTCGATGGTGCCGGATCCGGTGAAGGCCGCGACCTACATCGCCGACGACCTGGTGATCACCTTCACGGGCGGGCGGAAATTCTCGCATCCGCGCGAGAGCGCCGCCTTCAACGCCGGCCGCTACAAGTGGGTGAAGAAGCGCATGCTGCGCACCGACGTGGTGCCGGGCGCCGGCGAGACCATCTGCTACAATCTCGGCCATCTCTATGGCGAATGGCCGGACGGCACGCCGTTCGAGGGCAACCGCTACATCGACCGCTTCGTCGTCCGGAGCGGCAAGATCGTCCAGATGGACGTGTGGAACGACTCGGCCGAGCGCCTGCTGACCAAGAACGGCATCGTGGCGTGAGCTGGTCGTTCCGGAGCGACGCGAAGCGTCGAGCCCGGAACCCATAACTCCTGTCTTTCGTAAGTCACCTGGGCCGGGCGTATGGATTCCGGGCTCGCGGACCTGACGCTCCGCGCCCCGGAATGACGGCCCTCACCGCTTCCGCCCGCCCCGCGCCCGCTTCGCGGCGGCCGGCGCCGCGTCCTCGGCGTAGGGGGCGAGGATCGCCCCGATGTCGCGCTCCTTGGCGGGGCGCGGGACGATCAGGGCGCGGTCCATCACGGCGCCGAGATGCTGGTCCATCACGGCGATGGCGGCCGCCGCGTCGCCCTTCGCCAGCGCGTCGATGACGGCACGGTGCTCGCTCACGGCGCATTCGGAGGAGTGCGGCCGCGCATAGAGCGCGAGGATCAGGCCGCAGCGCAGCGCCACCTCCGAGAGGTAGCGGACCAGCACGGCGCTGCCGGTCATCTCGGCCAGCACGATGTGGAACTCGGTGGCGAGCCGGATCGAGCGCCGCTCGTCGGTGCCGCGCGCGGCCTCCTCCTCGGCGACATGGGCCTCGAGCGCAGCGATCTGGGCCGGCGTCAGGCGGCCGGCGAGCCGGGTGACGACCAGGCGCTCGATCCCGAGCCGGATGTCGAACAGGTCGCCGGCCTGGTCCCAGCCGGGCGTCGCGACCGACGCGCCGCGGTTGCGGCGCAGCTCGACCAGCCCCTCGGCGGCGAGCCGGCCGAGCGCGTGGCGCACGATGGTGCGGCTCGCCCCGAAGCGCTCGCCGATGGCGTCCTCGGGCAGCTTGGCGCCGGGCTCCAGCGCCTGCTCGATGATGGCGTGCCGCAGCGCCCGGTAGATCGCCTCGGCCCGGTCGCCCGGCCGCTTGGCCGAAGTCTTGTCAGCGTCCTTCGCCATGGATTGCTTCGGGGTCTTTCGCTTGCAGACATCGAGCCGCGACGCAGGCCTGCTCCACCCGTAGCCCGGATGGAGCGAAGCGCAATCCGGGGTGGCTGCCGGCCCCGCATTCCGCTTCGCTCCATGCGGGCTACGGCGTTTCCAAGCACGCCGCGTGCCAGTCGCCGGGTCACCTTGCCGGCGGCACGACCAGCGGGGCGCCGCAGTTGCGGCGGCCTTGAGCCGCGCAATCGTCGGCCCGGCGCTGCTCCAGCATCGCCTCGACCAGCCAGTAGCCGGCCGCGATCACGGCGAGGAAGAAGATCACCAGCATGATGTTGGTGGTCCGACGGCTGCCCTCGTCCTCGTCGTCGTCGTTGCGGGGCGGCGGTGCGGTCATGCGCGGACATCCCGCGCGTCGTCGGCGCGGCCCGGACGGACGGCGGCGAGATCGGCGGACGCCGGTCCCGCCGGTCGCTGCGCTCCGGCCGGGCTACGCATATCGTCCGGCCACGCTCACCCGCCCATCGTCTCCTTCACGGCGGCGACCAGCTGCTTGAGCGTGAAGGGCTTGGCCAGGAAGGCGAACTGCCCGCCCTCGGGCAGGTTCTTGGCGAACGCCTCCTCGGCATAGCCGGAGACGAAGATGATCTTCAGGTCCGGATCGCGCTTGCGCAGCTCCTTCAGGAGCGTCGGGCCGTCCATTTCCGGCATCACGACGTCCGAGACGACCAGATCGACCTTCTGGCCGGCGTCGATCAGCTCCAGAGCCTCCTGGCCGTTGCCGGCCTCGCACACCGTGTAGCCGCGCGACGTGAGACCGCGCGCGTTGAGGCCGCGCAGGCCCTCCTCGTCCTCGACCAGCAGGATGGTGCCCTGCCCGGTGTGGTCGGCGGCGCGCGCCTGCTCGGGCGTCGCCGCCTGGGCCGGCGCCAGCGACGCGGCGGCCGCCTCGGTCTCCTCCAGCGTCGGCACATGGCGCGGCAGGTAGATGCGGAACGTTGTGCCGCGCCCGATCTCCGACTCGACGAACACGTAGCCGCCGGTCTGCTTGATGATGCCGTAGACGGTGGAGAGCCCGAGGCCGGTGCCCTTGCCGACCTCCTTGGTGGAGAAGAACGGCTCGAAGATGCGGTCGATGATTTCGGGCGGGATGCCCGAGCCGGTGTCCGACACCTCGATCAGCACGTACTCGCCGGGCGGCATGCCCTTGTGGGCGGCGCGCCGCGTCTCGTCCTCGCCGGCGTTGCGGGTGCGCAGCGTGAGGCGGCCGCCGTCCGGCATGGCGTCGCGCGCGTTCACGGCGAGGTTCACGATCACCTGCTCGAACTGCGAGAGGTCGGCCTTCACGGGCCACAGGTCGCGGCCGTGGCGGACGTCGAGCGCCACCTTCTCGCCGATCAGCCGGCGCAGCAGCATCGAGATGTCGGACAGCGCCTCGGACAGGTCGAGCACCTGCGGCCGCAGCGTCTGGCGGCGCGAGAACGCCAGGAGCTGCCGCACCAGCGCGGCCGCCCGATTGGCGTTCTGCTTGATCTGCATGATGTCCTGGAAGGACGGGTCGGTCGGCCGGTGGGCGTTGAGCAGGAAGTCGGTGGCCATCATGATGGCCGACAGCACGTTGTTGAAGTCGTGCGCGATGCCGCCGGCGAGCTTGCCGACCGAGTCCATCTTCTGCGCCTGATCGACCTGCTTCTGCAGGGCGCGCTGCTCGGTGGTCTCCAGGGCGTAGACGATGGCGGCCTCCTGGTCGCCCTCCTCCTCCACGGCGGTCGCCCAGAAGCGCGCCCAGCGCTCGCCCGCGCCGGCGAGCGCCGCCTCGACGGGCGGAATGTCGCCCTGCCCGCGCGCCGCCTTGGCGATCGCCGTCTCCAGCGCCAGCCGGTCGCGCTCGGCCACCACGTCGAGGATCGAGCGCCCCTCCGGCCGGCCGTCGCCGGGGGCGAGATCCTGGAAGAGCTTGGCGAGGAGCCCGTTGGTGCGGGCGATGCGGCCGGCCCGGTCGACGGTCGCGATCGACATCGGGGTGTTGATGAAGAACCGCATGAACCGCACCTCGGCGGCGCGCTGCGGGTCGGTGCCCTCGCTGCGGGCGCGGTTGAGCACCAGGGTGCGCGACGCGCCCGGCACGCCGTCCGCCCCGAACGCCACCTTGTGGTAGAGCCTCACCGGAAGGCTCTTGCCGCTGCGGGTCTTCAGGTCGAGGTCGACGACGTCGGTCTTCACCTCGCCCGGATGCGAGGCGCTGGCGGTCAGGAGCGCGGCACCGTTGGCCGGCACGATGTCCTCGAGCTGCAGGCCCCCGGAGCCGACCTCGGCGAGGTCGTAGTCGAGCCATTCGGCGAGCGTCGCGTTGATGTAGCCGACCGCGCCGCCGCCATCGATCGAGAAGAAGCCGGCGGGCGCGTGGTCGAGATAGTCGATGGCGTGCTGCAGCTCCTGGAAGACGTTCTCCTGGCGCTCGCGCTCGCGCGACACGTCGGCGACCGTCCACACGGTGAGGCGCGCGTCGGCGCCCGCGCGGCCGAGCGGCCGGACCCGCATCTGCAGCCAGCGGGCGGGCTCGCCGGGCACGCCCGCGACCCGCACCTCCTCCTGCAGGCGGCGCCCCTCGCGGGCCGCCTTGAGGAGCCGGTAGACGGCCTCCGACACGTCGGGATCGCCGATGAACACCCGCTCGACCGGCCGCACGTCGGAGAGGTCGGTGGCGTCGACGAGCTGGCAGTAGGCCGGGTTGGCGTAGACCACCCGCCCGTTGGCGTCGGTGACCACGATGCCGTCGAAGGCGTCGTCGAGCACCCGGCGGAACATCGGGTTCGCCTCGGCGCCGCCGGCGAAGCGCAGGATGCCGGTCGCGGTAGCGAGCAGCGAGAACACGCCGATCATGCCGAGCACGGCGAGCAGGCCGAGCACATAGGGCTCGGCGTCGGGCCGTCCGAGGAACAGGAGGCCGGCGGCCGCGGCGATCAGCGCGAGCGCGATGACCAGCACGAACCGGATGCTTCCTCGTCGCTCGCCGCCCGGGAACACGTCCAAGCCTCCGTTGAAGCCTCCGCCGGCCGGGCGCCGGCCGGACGAGCCGCCGCTGGACGAGCCTTCGCCGGTCGCACCGTCGCTGGAAAAGCCTCCGCCGGGCGCGCCGCCTCCCCTGCTCAGGTCATGCGTCGTCATCGATATCGGCTCCGTCGCCCGACCGCGCGAATCAATCTGTGCCCGAGTCCCCTGCTTCGAACAAGGGCGCCGCGCGCCTCGGCCGGTGGCGGCCGCCCTGCGCCGACACGGCCCGCTCCGGCGGCCGCGAACCCTGGCGGCCGGCGCGATCGCCTACCGCCACGCCTTCTTGAGCCGCATGACGTAGCCGACCACCTCGGCGACCGCCTTGTAGTGCTCGGGCGGGATCTCGCGGTCGATCTCGACGGTCGCGTAGAGGGCGCGAGCGAGCGGCGGATTCTCGATGACCGGAACGGAGGCCTCGGTCGCGACCTCGCGAATCTTCAGCGCGATGCGGTCCGTGCCCTTGGCGAGGCAGACCGGCGCGTTCATGCCGCGCTCGTATTTCAGGGCGACGGCGTAGTGGGTCGGGTTGGTGATCACCACGGTGGCGCCCGGCACCGCCGCCATCATGCGCTTGCGCATGCGGCTGACCCGGATCTGCCGGATCTTGGCCTTGATCTTGGGGTCGCCTTCGGTCTCCTTGTACTCGTCCTTGATCTCCTTCAGCGACATCTTCTGGCGCTTGTACCACCGCTGGTACTGGAACAGGTAGTCGGCCCCGGCGATCACCGCCATGATGGCGACGACGCTGCCGAGCAGCTTCAGCATCAGCGACATCGAGACCGGCAGGATCGCGGCCGGGTCGGTCGACACCAGCGCCTCGAGCAGGTTGCGCTCGGGCCACAGCAGCATGACGAGCACGGTGCCGACCAGGCCGAGCTTGAGCAGGCCCTTGACGAAGTTGGCCAGCGCCTCCGCCGAGAACAGCCGCTTGAGCCCCGCCAGGGGCGAGATCTTGGAGAGCTTCGGGGTCAGCGTCTCGGTCGTCCACACGAGCTGGTGCTGGATGGCGGTTCCGGCGAGCGCCGCGATGGCGAGCACGAGAAACGGCAGGCCGATGGCGGCCAGCACCTCGATCGTGATCGTCTCGGTCAGCCGCACCAGGACGTGGCCGTCGGTGTGGATCGCCCCGGACTTGGCGATCAGCCCCTTCATGACGGCGGTCAGCGCCGTGCTCGACGAGGCGCCGAACATGGCGAGCGCCAGCGTGCCGCCGCCGATGACGAACCAGGTCGCGACCTCCTGGCTCTTGACGACGTCGCCGTGCTCGAGGGCCTGGTCGAGGCGTCGTTGTGTCGGGTCTTCTGTCTTGTCCGACTTGTCCTGGTCTTCGGCCATGGCTGAGCGGCGTCCTCAGCCACGCGGCGCGATGTCGTGCATCACGCTCTCGAAGAACCCCAGGAACGTCGCCATCATGGCGGCGATGACGAAGGCGAAGATCAGCAGGCCGGCGAAGATCGACAGCGGCATCGCGACGAAGAACACCTGCATCTGCGGCATCAGCCGCGACAGCACGCCGAGCCCGACATTGAACAGGATGCCGAAGACGAGGAACGGCGCCGAGATCTGGACCCCGATCAGGAACGCGCCGCCGACCAGCTTGGCGGCCAGTGCCGCCATGTCGCCGGTCGCCGGCACCTCGCCGGGGCGGAACAGGACGTAGCTGTCGGCCAGCGCCGCGATCGCGAGATGGTGGGTGTCGGTGGCGAAGATCAGCACGATGCCGAGCAGCGTGAGGAAGTTCGCGACGATGACGCCCTGCTGGCCCTGGGTCGGGTCGATGGTCGAGACGAAGCCGAAGCCGAGCTGCTGGGCGACGATCGAGCCGGTGACCTGCAAGGCCGAGATGCACAGCCGCGCCGTCATGCCGAGCAGGAAGCCGACGGCGAGCTCGCTGAACAGCATCCGGATCACCGGGCCGAAGCTCGTCAGGTCGATCCGGTAGGCGTCGCGATAGAGCGGCATCACCACGGCCGCGAGGACCAGGGCCGCGGTCAACCGCATGCGCACCGGCACGCTGCGCTCGCCGAAGCCCGGCAGCAGCATGATCATGGTGCCGGTGCGGGCGAACATGAGCATGAAGGCGACCGCGAGCGGGGGCAGGAACGAGAGGTCGATGCGCATTCCCGCCCCTCCTGGGCTGCCGATTCGGGCGTGCCGATTCGGGCGTGCCTTGTCCGGCGTCTTCGCCGCCCGGTGCCGTGTCCCGCCGGGCGACTGTCCCGACCGGGCGGTTCAGCCGCCCGAGATCCGCGACGCCAGCCGCATCATGTGGCCGTAGAGCTGGTCCGCCATGAACGGCAGCGCGAGAATCATCGCGGCGAACATGGCGAGTATCTTCGGAACGAAGACGAGTGTCGCCTCCTGAATCTGGGTCAGCGCCTGGAACAGCGAGACGATCACGCCGATCACCAGGCCGACCAGCATCAGCGGGCTCGCCACCAGGACGAGCGTGATGATCGAGTCGCGCGCGACGTCGACGACCTCCGGTCCGGTCATGCCGCTCCCCCGTCGCGTCCCGCTCGCACCACGTCCCGTCCCCCTGCGCCCCGCCGCATGGTCAGATCGTCATCCGCATGATCTCTTCGTAGGCCTGGATGACCTTGTCGCGCACCGACACGAGGCTCGCGATCGCGGTCTCGGTCTCGGCGACCGCGGTGACCACGTCGACGATGTTGGCCTTGCCGTTGGCGAGCGCGTGGCTGTTCGCGTCCGCCTTGTGGCCGGCCGCGGCGATGTCCTGCACGGCGTCGCGCAGCATCGCGCCGAAATCGCCCGGCTTGCCGCCGGCGATGTCGCCGATGGTCTTGCTCAGCTCGGCGCCCGGCGTGCCGAGACGTGCCGTGGCCGCATAGGCGCTCGCGGCGATGCCCGGAATGGCCATCTGTCTTCCCCTCTGGTTCAGGCGCGCAGGATGTCGAGCGTGCGCTGGATCATCCGGCGGGTCGCGCCGATCACGTTGACGTTGGCCTCGTAGGAGCGCTGGGCCTCGCGCATGTCGGTCATCTCGACGATCGAGTTGACGTTCGGGTAGCGCACGTTGCCGTTGGCGTCGGCCAGCGGATGGCCGGGCTCGTGCTTGGTGCGGAAGCTGCTCTGGTCGGGACGGGTCGGGCCGAGCTGGACCGTGCGGGCGTCGAGCTCGCGGTCGAGCTCGGACCGGAAGGTCGGGATGCGGCGCCGATAGGGATCGGCACCGGGCTTCTGCGCCGTCGAATCGGCGTTGGCGATGTTCTCCGACAGCACCTTCATCCGGCCGGCCTGGGCCCGCAGGCCGGACGCCGCGATGGAGAGCGACTTGACGAAATCCATGGCATCACCTCACTCGTCACGGTCCACGGACGTCACGATCAGCCCTTGCCGACCGCCGCCTTGAGCAGCGCGAGGCTGCGGGAATACAGCTGCGTCGCCGCCTGGTAGTCCATCTGGTTGCTCGCCACCTTCAGCATCTCGTCCTCGAGGTGGACGGCGTTGCCGCCGGGACGGACCGCGAACTTCTCGGGCTTGTCGCGGAACTGCGTGGTGCCCGGCAGGGCGGCGATGTGGCCCGGTGCGGTCTGGGCGAGCCGGACCGGCGGCGGCGCGGCGCGGTCGAACGACAGCGCCTCGAGGTCGCGCGGCCGGAACTTCGGGGTGTCGGCGTTCGACACGTTCTCGGCGAGCAGCCGCTGGCGCTCCTGGTGCCATTGCATCTTGGTGCGCAGCATCGAGAAGATCGGGATGTCCGAGATCGCCATGGTCGCCTGCCGTCGGGAGGACACCTGAGTCCACCACCCGGCAAACATTGCCGGGCTTATGGTTAACGACCCGTTAATCCCGCGCGGCGCCATCGGATCGCCACGTTCTGCCGGTCCGGAAAACCGTGGAAGATGCGTATCGGGTGGGCTCCCCTGCGCTTTCGTGTTAAGGAATCGTCGACATCCGGGGCGGCAGCTTTTGCCGCCTTCGTTAACGCTTCGACGAATCGGCTCGGCACGCGCGGCGAGGAGCGGAGAAAGGATTAACGGCCATGATCGGCGACATGCCGCTTCCCGCGAAGTTCTTCATCGCCTTCGTGATCGTGCTCGCCTTGATCGGCGGCGTCGCGTGGCTGGTGCGGCGGTTCGGCGCCGGCGGGCTCGGCGCCGCCTCGGCGCGCGGCCGCCAGGCCCGGCTCGGCGTGATCGAGGCGACCGCGGTGGACAGCCGGCGGCGCCTCGTGCTGGTCCGCCGCGACAATGTCGAGCATCTGATCATGCTGGGCGGCCCGACCGACGTGGTGGTCGAGGCCAGCATCGTCCGCGGCCAGCCGGCCGCGCCGATGCGCGAGGCCGCGCCGCCCCGGATGGAGCCGGCCGGCCGGCCGGCCCCCGAGAACGGCCTGTGGGCGCCGCCGGCGCCGCCCGCTCCGGAGCCGCCGTTCCGCGCCTCCCGCGGGGCCATGATCCCGCCGATCGCCGAGGAGCTGCCGCTGCAGCCGCAGGCGGAGCCGGGCCGCCGCGAGACGGTCGACCGCCTCGCCGGGCTGGCCGCCGAGCTCGCCCGCAGCGCCCCGCCGCCGATCGTCGAGCCGCGCATGCCCGAGCCGCGGGTCCTCGACCCGCGGATGCCGGAGGCCCGGACGGCCGAGCCGCGCGTGCCGGAACCTCGCATGTCGGAACCGCGGATGCCGGAACCGCGGATGCCCGAGGCTCGCATGCCGGAGATGCGGGGGCCCGAGCCGCGCATGCCCGAGCCGCGAATGTCCGAGCCGCGACCTCCCGAGGCCCGTCGTCCGGTCCCCGATCTGCGCCGCCCGCCGGAGCCGCGTCGTGCGCCACCGGCCGTGCCGGCAGCCTCCCCGGCCGAGGACTCGCAGGCCG
>NZ_JBEOMB010000044.1:0-62043 GCF_046000175.1 Rhodoplanes sp. SY1 | reverse complement strand
AGGCTGACGAGCCCGAGCGTCATCAGGATGGCGCCGACGTCGATGGTCGCCGGGTTGCCGGCCAGCACCATCTTGAAGCGCAGCAGCGCGTAGAGCGCGACGTTGAGGAGCAGGCCCGACAGCACGGCCGAGATCGGCGTCGGGCCTTCGGCATGCGCGTCCGGCAGCCAGGCGTGGAACGGCGCCAGCCCGACCTTGGTGCCGTAGCCGACCAGCAGGAACACGAAGGCGAGCGACAGGAGCTTCGGATCGAGGGCTGCGGCGTTGCGGACGATCTCGTCCCAGGCCATCGCCGGCACGCCGCTGCCGATCACGCTCGACGAGACCATGTAGATCAGGATGGTGCCGAAGAAGGCGAGCCCGATGCCGACGCTGCCGAGGATGAAGTACTTCCACGCCGCCTCGATCGCCTCGGCGGTGCGATAGATGCCGACCATCATGACGGTCGCGAGCGTCGCCACCTCGAGACCCACCCACATCAGGCCGATATTGTTGGAGAGGAGCGCGAGATTCATGGCGCCCATCATGGCCTGGTACATGGCGTGATAGAAGCGCAGGAACGCCGGCGTCAGCTTGCCGGTCTCCAGCTCGTGGCCGATATAGCTCGCGCTGTAGACGCTGGTGGTGAAGCCGACGAAGGCGGTGAGCACCACCAGGAAGATGTTGAAGTCGTCGACGATCAGGAAGTCGCCGCGCGCATGCGGCACGGCGAGCAGCATCAGCGCGGCGGCCAGCGTGACGCCGGAGACGAGCACGTTGAGGCCGGCGCTCGTCCGGTAGCCCGAGATCGCGGCCAGCACCGGCACGGCGAGCGTCGGCACCACCAGCACCAGGGTGGACGGCGACACGGGAAGCGCGGCGACGAGATCGGCGATCATCGGGCGTTCCTCTGGTCGCCGATCGAGCGCAGAGGGTGGCGCTCACCCCCCTCCCCACCCCTCCCCCACAAGGGGGGAGGGAGCAGACTGCGGCGAGCGGCACCGCCGTGGCGATCGACGACCGTGCTGACGCATGCCCGAAGGCGGCGCGGTTCTGTCGTCCCCTCCCCCCTTGTGGGGGAGGGACAGGGAGGGGGGTGGCCCCGAGCAAAATCCTCTCTGCAGAGTGCGGCACCCGCAGCAAAGACCTGACGCAACGAGGCGCCCTGCGTCATCACAGATGCTCCCGTCGCTCGCCGCGGAAGCGTTCGAGCACGTTGACGTCGACGGTGTCGAACCGCTCGCGCATGCGGAAGACGAAGACGCCGAACACGATGAAGGCGATCAGCACCGAGAAGGCGACCGACACCTCGACGACCAGCGGCATGCCCTTCGCACCGGTGGCGGCGAGGATCAGGCCGTTCTCCAGCGACATGAAGCCGACCACCTGAGTGACGGCGTTGCGCCGGGTGATCATCAGGAGGAGCCCGAGCAGCACCACGGCGAGCGCGAAGGCGAAGTCCTCGCGGGCGACCGCGTCGGCGGTCTCGACCACGGGCTGGACCAGGAGGATCGACAGGGCGATCAGGCCGAGCCCGGCCAGCATGGTCGGGCCGCCCGAGACGACGCGCTCGACCTCGCGGTGGATGTCGAGCTGGCGGACGATCCGGTGCAGCGCCATCGGGATGATCACGCCCTTGGCGACGAGCGCGATGGCGGCGGTGACGAGGAGATGCGGCGCGCCCTGGACGATCGCCTGCCAGCCGACCGACAGCGACAGCACCACGGCCTGCAGGGCGAACACGTTGATCACCGCGGTGATGCGGTCCTGATAAAGGAGCATCAGGCTGAGCACCAGCACGCCGGCGGCGAGCAGATGCGCGATGTCGAACCACAACGGATTCATCAGAACCCTCGCGACACGAAGCGCAGGAACACGGCGAGGGCCGCGGCCGCGAAGGCGCTGCCGAGGAAGGCCGGATAGCGGAACACCCGCATCTTGGCGACGGTCGTCTCGGCGATCGGCAGCAGCACCGCGAAGGCGACGATCTTCAGAAGCCAGGTGACGAGGCCGAGCGCCATCGCGGCGAGCGACTTGTCGGCGGTCGCCATGCCGAACGGCGCGAACAGGCAGGCGACCAGCGAGAAGTAGAGCACCAGCTTGAGCTGGGCCGCCGCCTCGATCATGGCGAGATGACGTCCCGAGTATTCGAGGATCATCGCCTCGTGCACCATGGTCAGCTCGAGATGGGTCGCCGGGTTGTCGACCGGAATGCGGGCGTTCTCGGCGATGCCGACGATGACGAGGGCGAGCAGCGCGAGCCCGAGCGAGACGCGCACCCCTACCTCGCCGGTGGCGAACAGCGCCGCGATGGCGGAGAGCTGGGTGGTGCCGGCGATCAGCGCGACCGCGAAGGCGATCAGCAGCATGGCCGGCTCGGCCAGCGAGGCGATCATCATCTCCCGCGACGCCCCGAGCCCGCCGAAGGCGGTGCCGACATCCATGCCGGCGAGCGCCAGCGCGAAGCGCGCCGTGCCGAGCAGCGCGACGACGGCGATCAGGTCGGCCGACCACGAGAACAGGAGCCCGGTGGCGTAGGTGGGGACGAGGCCGGCCGCCACCCAGGTCGCCGCGAAGATCACATACGGGGCGCGGCGATAGACCCAGGAGGCGTTGTCGGCGACCACGGCCTCCTTGTGGAACAGCTTCCACAGGTCGAGATAGGGCTGCACGAGCGGCGGCCCGCGCCGGCGCAAGAGACGCGCCCGCACTTTTCGCGTGATCCCCATGACGAGGGGCGCGATCGCCACCACGATGGTGATCTGCAGGAGCTGAAGCGCGAGGTCGAGGACGAGCCCCGGGTCCATGGTCAGCGCCATATCGCCACCACCAGCATGAGGACGATCAGGGCGGCGAAGACCAGCGCCAGATAGCGCCGGATGGTGAGGAACTGCAGCCGGTTCAGCCGGATCGCGCCGCCCATCACGGCGCGCGCCAAAGGTCCGTAGAGGAACCGCCAGGCCGGATCGCGCACCCGCAGGCGGAAGCGCGCGGCACGCAGCTCGCCGGGGCGCGGCATGTCGACGGTCTCGACGACGCCGAACGCCACGGTGCCGAACACCCGGCGGATCGGCTGGGCAAAGCTCGAGCCGGTGTACTGGGTGACGGGACTGTCGAGCGGATAGCCGCAGTCCCAGATGGCGCTGCGACGGGTCTCGCGCGAGGCGAGGCGATGGACCAGCACGGCCGTCATGGTGCCGGAGGCGATCAGGAAGAAGAAGATGATCAGGCCGTTGTAAGAGCTGCGGCTGTCGGCGACCGGCACCAGCGAGAGCCACGGCAGCCCGGCCTGCGGCGGCAGCGACACGAAGGCGAGCTGGCGGGCGACGGGGGCGAGCGCGTCGACCACGAAGCCCGGCAGCGTGCCGGCCAGGATGCAGAGCCAGGCCAGCATCAGCATCGCGGTGAGCATGAAGCCGTCGACCTCGGTCGCGGCAGCGGCCGCCGGCGAGCGCGGCCGGCTCAGGAACACCACGCCGAACGCCTTGACGAAGCAGGCGCCGGCGAGCGCCGCGGCGAGCGCCAAGAGGGCGCCGACCGCGGGCACGGCGAACTTCAGCCCCCATTGCGGCAGCTGCGGGCTGAGCAGGATGGCTTGGAAGGTGAGCCACTCTGAGACGAAGCCGTTGAGCGGCGGCAGCGCCGCGATCGACATGCAGCCGATCAGGAACACGACGGCGGTCTGCGGCATGCGGTGGATCAGGCCGCCGAGCGTCTCCATGTCCCGCTCGCCCGTCGCGGTCAGCACGGCGCCGGCGCCGAAGAACAGGAGGCTCTTGAAGATCGCGTGGTTGAACACGTGGAACAGCGCCGCCGTGAGGGCGAGCGCCGCCGCCCCGCTTTGCCCATTCGCCCGGAAGGCGAGCGCGAGGCCGAGGCCGATGAACACGATGCCGATGTTCTCGACCGTCGAGTAGGCGAGCAGCCGCTTGAGGTCGCGCTGCATCACGGCGTAGAGCACGCCGAGCGCCGCCGTGGCGCCGCCCGCCAGCACGACCACGAGCCCGGCCCAGGACGAGTAGTCGCCGATCACGTCGAAGACGATGCGCACGAAGCCGTAGACGCCGACCTTGGTCATCACGCCGCTGAGCAGCGCCGAGACGTGGCTCGGCGCCGCCGGATGGGCGAGCGGCAGCCACACGTGCAGCGGCACGAGGCCGGCCTTGGAGCCGGCGCCGACCAGCGCCAGCACGGTCGCCATCGCGGCGATGCTCCCGCCGACGGTCGCGCCGCGCATGCCGGCGAAGGTGAAGTCGCCGCCGCCCGCCGTGGCAAGCAGGCCGAACGCGACCAGCAGGCACAGCGTGCCGAAGCTCGCCATCAGGAGATAGATGAAGCCGGCGCGGATGTTGGCCGGCTCGCGGTGGTTCGAGACGACGAGCGTCCACGACGCGAGCGACATGAACTCCCAGGAGAGCAGGAACGAGAAGGCGTCGGCGGCGA
Source organism: Rhodoplanes sp. SY1 (assembly GCF_046000175.1). NCBI lineage: Bacteria > Pseudomonadati > Pseudomonadota > Alphaproteobacteria > Hyphomicrobiales > Nitrobacteraceae > Rhodoplanes > Rhodoplanes sp. SY1. Next base: position 57,621 of record NZ_JBEOMB010000044.1, on the reverse strand, counting down.
GCAGCACCAGGTTCATGCCGGCCAGGAACGGGCCGAAGAACGGCAGCACCCGCATCGGCGCATGCTCATGGCGCCCGTAGCCGATGGCGTAGAGGCTCGCCGCCGCGGCGCCGAGGTTCACGACGAGCATGAAGAAGGCGGAGAGCGCGTCGAGCCGGAAATGCGCGCCGACCCCGGGCAGGCCGATCGGCAGCACCACGCTGGTCGGCCCGGCGCCGCCGAGGACCGCCGTCAGCGCCACCAGCACGGCGGCGAGCGCCACCACGAGCGTGAGCCCGTAGACCAGCGCAGTCGCGAACGCGCGCCGGCCCAGGATCGTGGCGAGCACGCCGATCCCGAGAAAGCCCGCGATGCACCAAAGACCGAGTCCGACCTCCGGCATGCCCCAACCCCGTGCACCGACCCGGAGAGAGCGGGCCACGCAGGCAGCAGAAGCGCCGCGCGGCACCGCCGGCGGCGACGGGCGCCGCGAGCGCCGGACCCGGACGTCGCGAATCGACGTCCCGGCGGCGCCACGACGCGCACCGCCACTCCTGAAAGCCGGTCCGGCAGGATCGGAAAACGAGTCCTTAACGCACCGAGGTGGTTGTTTCCAGGACTATCTCGGCGACCCGGCCCCGCGCCGGAAAGGGCGCATCGGCGCCACGCCGAATCAGAACGGCCGGAGCGGAGCCCCGGCCGTTCCAAACTTGGTCATGTGTCCCGGCGACTCGCCGGCCGGCCCGCTCAGCGGGTCAGGACGATGAAGTCGGTGCCGCGGCCAGTCTGCGGGCCGAGGCCCTTGTCCGAGACGACCAGCGACGCACCGGCCGACATCAGCGGGGCGAGCACCTCGACGGCCTCGGGCGGCAGGGTGACGCGGTCGAGCGCCTCCTGGGCCGAGGCCGACGGCCCGGTCGCGACCGGCGTGGCGGGCTGCGCCTTCCCCTTGCGGGACGCGGTCGCCTCGCCGCGCAGCTCCGGCGGCAGCGTCATCGCGGTCCAGCGCAGCGTCCGGCCGTCCTCGGCGAAGCCGGTCGCCGTGAAGACGTGGGTGCCGAGCAGCTTGTCGGGATCGGCGATCTGGATCGGAGTGTCGTAGATCGGCTCGAATCCCTTGCGGACGAACAGCTTGCCTTCCTTCTTGCTGATGAAGATGGCGACCGGGCCGGGCTTCAGCGGGCGCGCAGGCGGACCTTGCTCCGCGGTCGACATGGCCGGCACCGGCACATCGGTCGTCTCGGCCGTCTCGGGAGCCGGGGCGCTCGGCGCCTCGCCGACCGGCGCGGCCTGGGTCGGCGCGGCTTCCACCGGCGTCGCCTCGGTCGTCACCGGCGTGGCGGCCGGAGCGGCCGGGCTCGGCGCGTCGGTGGCCGTCGCCTCGGGGGCGGATGCGGTCTTGCCGGCGGCGCGCGACAGGTCGGAGACCGGGGTCGCCGGATCAGGCGTCTTCTTCAGGAGCGCGAGCTGCGCGTGCGAGAAATCCACCGGAACGACGGCCGAGCGGGCGACGACCACGCGGGTGCCGAGCTTGGTCATGCCCCAGAGCTGCGAGGCGAACGAGTTGGGCAGCCGGATGCAGCCGTGCGACGCAGGATAGCCGGGCAGCACGCCGGTGTGCATCGCGGTGCCGGACCAGGTCAGCCGCTGCATGTAGGGCATCGGCGCGCCGGCATAGAGGTTCGAGTAGTGATGGCGGTTCTTCTGGATGATGCTGAACACGCCGGTGAGGGTCGGATGCGCCTTGGTGCCGGACGAGATCGGCGCCTCGGCGATCTGGCCGACGCCGTCGTAGACGCGCACGCGCTGCTCGCCGATCGACACCGAGACGACGAGCGGACCGCGCGGCTGGCGCACCGCGGCGGTGTCCTTCTTCGGCTCCTCCGTCTTGGTGCGCTTGGCCTTGCGGGCCGGCCGCGGCTGCGCCGGGACGACGTAACCGCCGGGCACCGCCCGCATCCCGGGCTGGCCGTAATAGTAATAGTAGGAGGCGTCGGCCGTACCGACAGACAAAACGCTCAGCGCCGCGCCCAGCGCGATCGCAGAGAGACCGTAGAGCGCCGACGATCCAACCGTGATCGTCCGCGGGCACGCACGCTGCACTTCATCACACGTCGTGTCGGTCACGAGAGCCCCCCGTGTTGCTCGGCGCGTCGCAGCTCGATCGCGCCGTGGTAGTAGAACGCCGACTCCCCAACAAGGTTCCGGCGTCCTTTCCGATTATTCTCGCCAGCAATTCTTAAAAGACATGGCTTTTGCGCCACACCCGGAGGTGTGGGCGACCCGGTCGCCGGCTGCTTTCGATGCTGAGAGTTAGTTCGACGCTAGGCGGTTCGATCGAATTCGAGCTTTCTCGGCCGCCGCGTGGCGGCGCGCCGACCATCGCGCCTGATCAGATCGGCGATTCGCTCCGGCCGGGACGCGGACGGCGCGCCGGAGGGTGCCGGGAGGGCCCCGTCAGGGGACGACGCACTCCGGCTGCAGCGGCACGCCGTCATAGGCGAACGGGCTGTCGAAGCCGGCGAGCCCGCCGTACGTCGTATCCTTGTCGGACAGGCTGGCCTCGCCGGGCGCGACCGGCCACGGGATGGCGAGGGCCGGATCGTCGAAGGCGAGGCCGCCCTCGCTCGCCGGGGCGTAGAAGTCCGTCACCTTGTAGGCGACCTCGCAGTCGTCCTCGAGCGTGCAGAAGCCGTGGGCGTAGCCGACCGGCACCCAGAGCTGCTCGCCGCCCGTCGCGGTCAGCTCGACGGCGACGGACCGGCCATAGGTCGGCGAGCCGCGGCGGATGTCGACGGCGACGTCGAGGATGCGGCCACGCACCGCGCGGACGAGCTTGCCCTGGGCGTGCGGCGGCACCTGGAAATGCAGGCCGCGCACCGTGCCGCGCCGCGCCGACCACGACTGGTTGTCCTGGACGAAGGCGACGTCGAGCCCCTGCCCGGCGAGGCGGGCGGCGTTCCAGGTCTCGCAGAACCAGCCGCGCTGGTCGGCGAAGCGGCGGGGCACGATCAGGCGCGGATGCGAGGGCGGCGGAAAGGCGGACGCCGGGTCGGCGGCCGAAGACGCGGGCGTGGTCATGACGAACAGGACTGAAAAGCGCGGCCCGATCGCCGCGGCCGGACCCTAGGCGATCGGCCGCTGCGCCGCAAACCGCGCCCCCGGCCCGCGGCTCCGCCCCGACGGCGGCGTCACACCGGGCGCAGCTCGTAGAGCACGAAGGACTCGAGCACGATCGAGCGCTCGCCGACCAGCCGGGCCGCGAAACCGGCCTCGCTGATCAGCGCGCCGAGCCGATGCAGGTCGGAATCCGACGAGAACAGCACCAGCATCCGACCGCCCGGCGTCAGCCGCTCGCGCGCCTGGACGAACAGGCCGGCGATGTCGCGATAGTCCGGCCCCGCCACCCAGGCGCGGTCGGCAACGTCGCGCGGCTCGCCCGGAAAAGACGGCGGGCTCGACAGGATCAGGTCGAACAGCGGCTCCGGCGCGACCGCCGAGAGGAGATTGGAGCCGATCCCGGCGACCCGGTCGGCGAGCCCGTTGGCGGCGGCGTTCTCGACGGCGGCGCGGGCGGCATTCGGATTGATGTCGACAGCGAGCACCCGCTCGGCCCCGGCGCGCGCCGCGGCCAGCGCCAGGATCCCGGAGCCGGTGCCGACATCGGCCACCCGCAAGCCGCCGAGGTCGAGGGTGCCGAGATGCGCGGCGAAGAACTCGCTGGTGAGGAAGCGACGCGGATCGAACACGGTCGGCAGCACGGCGAGCCGGAAGCCGGCCGCATCCACGGTGCGGCGGCTGCGCCGCTTCAGGAACAGGTGATACGAGAAGAAGTGGACGAACGAGCGGAAGGCCTGTCGCCCGAGATGCGGGGCCTTGCGCGGATGACCGAGCCGATAGGGGTCGTCGAGAACGTCGTGCAAGCCGGTTGCTCCCGCTCGTCCGGCCGAGCGGCCGGAGCCGACGGCCGTCGCGGCCGCCCTCGCGCTTGCCGTCGGGACCCGTGACGCGCCGCAGCGCCGCGCGTCGACACGCGACCGAAATCGCGCCGCGCCCGCTGCAGCCCTTTCCAGGAGAGTGCCGGCCCCGATGCCCGCATGGGCCAACGCCACAACCGGCGGCAGGTTCATTCCTGCACGCCGGCAGGGCGCGGAGGCTCGCCTCCCACGTCCGTGTCCCGGACGGGCTGCAGCGCGGAAGCGATGCAGCCCGAGCCGGGACCCAGACCTTCGGCCATGCCGGGCGTGTCCCGACGGAGAGACCCGTCGTGCCGCCCTGGGCCCCGGCTCTGCGGCGCGTCAGGCCCGCGGCCCGACGCGCCGCAGAGCCGGGGCACGCGGCGATGCCATGGCGCAAGCCCCTCTCGCGATGGTGATCGCGTGCGTCGCCACACCCCCTTGCCACCCCCCGGTGTCTCCGCAACTCTACCGATCCGAGGAAACGTCAGCGTGCCAAGGGGGTCGCCATGAGCCACCAGGACGCCGCCCACACCACCGGCCTGTCCACTGGTCTCTCCACTGCTTTGCCCGAACCCCGGGCGGCCGAGGCCGCGCCGGTCGTTCGCCGCGCCGATCCGCAGGTCCGCGCCGTCACGGTGCGCGACATCGCCGAGGCGGTCATTCTCGGTCTGCGCGATTTCCAGGCGGCGCCGCTCTACGGCCTCGCCTTCGGGGCGTTCTACGCCGCCGGCGGGCTCGCGATCGTCGCCTGCGCGTTCTGGGCCGGCGTCGGCTATCTCGCCTACCCGCTCGCCGCCGGCTTCGCCCTGCTCGGCCCGTTCGTCGCGGTCGGCCTCTACGAGGTCAGCCGCCGCCGCGAGGCCGGCGTGCCGCTCTCCTGGTCGGGCGTGCTCGGCACGATCTTCGAGCAGCGCCACCGCGAGCTCGGCTGGATGGCGTTCGTGACGCTGTTCGTCTTCATCATCTGGATGTACCAGATCCGCCTCCTGCTCGCCCTGATGCTGGGCCTGCGCAGCTTCTCGACCATGCAGGAGTTCCTGACCGTGGTGACGACGACGCCGGAGGGCTGGCTGTTCCTGCTGATCGGCCACGTCGTCGGGGCGGCGTTGTCGCTGGTGCTGTTCTCGCTCACCGTGGTGTCGTTCCCGCTGCTGCTCGACCGCGACGTCGACTTCGTCACTGCGATGATCACCAGCGTGCGCGCCGTGGTGACGAGCCCGCTGCCGATGATCGGCTGGGCGGCCACGATCGTGCTCCTCCTCATCGTCGCCGCGCTTCCGGGCTTCCTCGGGCTCGTCATCGTGCTACCAGTGCTGGGTCACGCGACCTGGCATCTCTATCGGCGCATCGTCGTGCCGAAGGCCTGAGCCCGGCTCGCAGTCCCTGTCCCGAGCTTCGCCCGCCGCGACCCCGGTCGCGGCGGCGCATCGCGTTTTCCGGAGCCCCCCGATGATCGCCATTCGCGGCGACCGCCTGCTCGACGACCTGCGTGCCCTCGCCCGCTTCGGCGGCCTCTCCCCCGGGGTGGACCGGATCGCCTTCTCCGAGACCGATCTTTCGGCGCGGCGCTGGCTTGTCGACAAGCTGGCGGCGGCCGGGCTCGAGGCTGGGCTCGACCGGGTCGGCAACGTGCTGGGCCGCGACCCGTCGGCCGGCAAGGCGATCCTGATCGGCTCGCACACCGACACGGTGCCGCGCGGCGGCTGGCTCGACGGCGCCATGGGCGTCGTCTACGGGCTGGAGATCGCCCGCGCGTTCCGCGAGAGCGGGGCGTCCGGCTCGGTCGGCATCGACGTCGCCTCGTTCCAGGACGAGGAAGGCACCTACCTGCCGTTCCTCGGCAGCCGCTCGTTCTGCGGGACGCTCCGCGACGGCGAGATCGCGGCCGCCCGCGCCGAGGACGGCGCGACGCTGACGGCCGCGCTGGCGCCGCTCGCCGACGCGCCGGCGCCGTTCCGGCTCGACCCGGCCCGCCACGTCGCCTTCCTGGAGGCCCATATCGAGCAGGGGCCGCGGCTCGAGGCGTCGGCGAAGAAGATCGGCGTCGTCACCGGCATCACCGGCATCCGCCGCTTCCGGGTGACGGCGACGGGCGCCGCCAACCACGCCGGCACCACGCCGATGGCGATGCGGCGCGACGCCGGCGCCGCGCTCGTCCGGATCGCCGCCTGGATCGGCGAGGCGTTCCCGGGCTTCGCCGCCGCCGAGACGGTGTGGAACATCGGCGCCATGGCGTTCCGCCCGGGCGCCGCCAACGTGGTGCCGGGCGAGGCCGAGATGGCGGTCGAGATCCGCGACCTCGACGTCGCCCTGCTCGATCGGATGGAGGCGGCGCTTTCCGAGCGGGTCACGGCGGAGAGCCGCGACGGCGTGGCGGTCGCCATGGTGCGCCCGACCGTGGTCGCCCCGACCCCGATGGACGCCGGGATCGTCGCCGCCCTCGCGGCCGCGGCGGCGGCGCACGGCCACGCCCCGGTCCTGCTGCCGAGCGGCGCCGGGCACGACGCCATGGAGGTCGGCCGCGTGCTGCCGGCCGGCATGCTGTTCGTGCCGAGCATCGGCGGCATCAGCCACCATGTCTCCGAGAACACGGACGACGCGGACATCGTGCTCGGCTGTCAGGTGCTGGCAGATGCAATTTCCCGCATAATGCAAGAGGTGAGCTGATACGCAGCCCGGCCCGGCCGCGGGACCACCCGTCTCATAACGACCATCTATATTTCATCATTCTGAATATATGAGACGGCGGCACCTGCCGCCGTCTCGCCGTGCCCGATCTGATCAGCTCGCAATGCCGCGTCGTCCGTCGGGCATTCTGCGCAATTGCGCTGCGCCGGCGCATCTCGTATGGACACATCATTATTAGACCCGACGCGATCGCTTCCGAGCCACCGCGGTGTTCCGTTTGTTGCCGTGCGTCAGACATTCTTCGCACGCCCCGGATCGACCGGCGGCCGGTACCCCCGACATCGTTCACCCGCGTCGCGGCGACAGGGCGTCCGGCCCCGTGGCCGCGCCTAGACCGAAGGGGAGATGAATGAACCGGCCGGCCCTGAGACCCGCCCCCGTGGCGGCCCTGTTCGATCCCGCCGCCGAGACGATGCCGCGGGCGGAGCTCGCCGCCCTCCAGCTCGCTCGCCTGAAGACCACGCTGACGCGCGCCTACGAGAACGTGCCGCACATGCGCCGCCGCTTCGCCGAGCACGGCGTCGGGCCAGATGATCTGAAGACGCTCGCCGACATCCGCCACTTCCCGTTCACCGGCAAGGCGGATCTGCGCGACAACTATCCGTTCGGAATGTTCGCGGTGCCACGCGAGGACGTGGTGCGGGTGCACGCCTCGTCCGGCACGACCGGCAAGCCGACCGTGGTCGGCTACACGGCCGACGACATCGCGCTGTGGGCCGACCTGATGGCGCGCTGCCTGACCGCGGCCGGCGCCACGCGACACGACATCGTTCATGTCGCCTACGGCTACGGCCTGTTCACGGGCGGGCTCGGCGCCCATTACGGCGCCGAGCGGCTCGGCGCCATGGTGGTCCCGGTCTCCGGCGGCATGACCGAGCGGCAGGTCACGCTGATGCGCGACTTCGGCGCCAACGTGCTGTGCTGCACGCCGTCCTACGCGCTCAACATCGCAGAAGTCGCGGAGCAAAGCGGCATCCGGCGCGACGCGCTGAAGCTGCGGACCGGCGTGTTCGGGGCCGAGCCGTGGAGCGAGCAGATGCGCAGCGAGCTGGAGACCCGGCTCGGCCTGCAGGCGATCGACATCTACGGCCTGTCGGAGATCCTCGGCCCCGGCGTCGCCTGCGAGTGCACGGCGCAGGCCGGCCTGCACGGCTGGGAGGATCACTTCCTGTTCGAGATCGTCGACCCGAAGACGCTCGAGCCGCTGCCGATGGGCGCCACCGGCGAGCTGGTCATCACCACGCTGACCAAGCAGGCGCTGCCGATGGTGCGCTACCGCACCCGCGACATCACGCGCCTGGTCGACGAGCCCTGCGCCTGCGGCCGCAGCCATGTGCGGATCATGCGGGTCACCGGCCGCGACGACGACATGATGATCATCCGCGGCGTCAACGTGTACCCGTCGCAGGTCGAGGCCGTGCTGGTCGGCCTGCCCGGCATCGCGCCGCATTATCAGATCGTGCTGACCCGCCGCAACGCGCTCGACCACATGGCCGTGGAGGTCGAGGTCGCCCCCGACGTCGCGCAGGACGACGCGACGCTGGCGCGCATCGGCCACGAGGTGCAGCACCGCATCAAGTCGACGATCGGCATCACCTGCGAGATCGTCGCCAAGCGCCCCGGCGAGGTCCCCCGCTCGCAGGGCAAGGCGGTGCGCGTGAAGGACCAGCGGCACGTTTCGGAATGATGCGGAGCAACGGCCGATATCCCTTCTCCCCGCGCGCGGGGAGAAGGTGGCTCGCCGCGCAGCGGCGAGTCGGATGAGGGGGCGCTTCGGCACGGCTCAGACTCGCGGAAACGCCCCCTCACCCGACGTCCGCGCTGGACGCGCGAACGTCGACCTCTCCCCGCACACGGGGAGAGGTGACGCTGGAGGCGCCGCGGACCTGGCTGCCTCACCTCCCCTTTGACCTTTCTCAACCCCCGATCCGACGAGACGGACCAGAGTGATTCCAAACTGAGGTCGTCCGCGCATACGACGGCACGCGGCCGGATCGACAGGGAGCACGACGTGAGCATCGACGCGCTGGCGCAGGACCAACGACCCGAGACGCGCCGGCGGAGCGCCGAGGCGCTGCCGCTGACCGGCAACGAGGCGATCGCACGCGGCGCCTGGGAGGCCGGCGTCAAGGTGGCGGCCGCCTATCCGGGCACGCCGTCGACCGAGATCCTCGAGAGCCTCGCCACGTACGATCCCGCCGACGTCACGGCGCAGTGGTCGGTCAACGAGAAGGTGGCGCTCGATACCGCGATCGGCGCGTCCTTCGCGGGCGTCCGCACGCTCGCGGCGATGAAGCATGTCGGCCTCAACGTCGCCGCCGACTCGCTGATGAGCTTCTCTTACATTGGCGCCCATGGCGGCCTCGTGCTGGTCGTCTGCGACGATCCCGGCATCCACTCCTCGCAGAACGAGCAGGACACCCGGCTGTTCGCCCGCCTCGCCGGCGTGCCGGTGCTCGAGCCGGCCGACGCCCAGGAGGCGCTCGACTACGTCAAGGCGGCGGTCGACCTGAGCGAGCAGTTCGACACGCCCGTGATCCTGCGCGGCACCACGCGCCTCTCGCACACGCGCAGCGTCGTGACGGTCGGCGCCCGCACCGAGGTGGCGTCGCGCGGCTTCATCGGCGACCACACCCGCACCGTGACGATCCCGGCCAATGCGCGCCGGCTGCATCCGAAGGTGATCGCCCGCGAGGCGGCGCTGTCGCAGTGGATGGTGACGTCGCCGCTGACCAGGCGCGACGACGGCTCCGACCGGCGCTGCGGCATCGTGACCAGCGGCCTCGCCTATCTCTACGTGAAGGAGGCGGCGCCGCAGTTCCCGGTGCTCAAGCTCGCCGGCTCCTACCCGCTCGCCGCCGACGCGATCCGCGACTTCGCCGCGACGGTCGAGCGCGTGATCGTGGTCGAGGAGCTGGAGCCGGTGCTCGAGGAGGCGATCCGCGCCATGGGCATCCCGGCCGAGGGCAAGAGCCTGTTCCCGCGGCTCGGCGAGCTGTCGGTCGAGCTTTTGCGCGAGGGCCTCGCCAAGGCGGGCCTCGTCGACACGCCGGTGCCGCTCGTGCCGATCGACATCACGCCGATGGCACGCCCGCCGGTCCTCTGCTCCGGCTGCCCGCACACCGCGAGCTTCTACGCGCTGCGCAGCATCGGGGCGCATGTCGCCGGCGACATCGGCTGCTACACGCTCGCCGCCATCGACCCGCTGCGCTCGATGGACACCTGCGTCTGCATGGGCGCCAGCATCGGCAACGCCGTCGGCATGGCCAAGGCCGGCACCGAGAAGCCGGTTGTCGCCACCATCGGCGACTCGACTTTCCTGCATTCCGGCATCCCGCCGCTGATCGATGCCGTCTACAACAAGGCCGATCTGACGGTGCTGATCCTCGACAACCACATCACCGCGATGACGGGCGGCCAGGACCATCCCGGCACCGGCCGGGATCTGCGCGGCGAGGCGGCGCCGCGCGTCGACTACGCGGCGCTGTGCCGGGCGATCGGCATCGACTGGGTGCGGGTCGTCGACCCCTACGAGGTCGGACGCTTGTTGCAGACGCTGCGCGAGGCGACGACGCATCGCGGCGTCTCGGTGATCATCGCGTCGCGCCCCTGTGTGCTCGACCCGGTGAAGATCAAGGGCGCGCCCGTGGCAGTGCGCGCCAGCGCCTGCATCGCCTGCCAGTCCTGCATGAATCTCGGCTGTCCCTCGATCACCTGGTCGGGCGAGCTGTTCGAGGGCCGCCACAAGGTGACGATCGACGCCACGACCTGCATCGGCTGCACGATCTGCGCCCAGGTCTGCCCGACCGACTGCATCCAGCCGGTGACGAGGGGAGCCCCCAACTGATGCGTCCGCTGCCGCACGAAGACGACTCCGCGCCGGCGCCACGCCCCGCGACCGCCGGCCTCAACATCCTGGTGGTCGGCGTCGGCGGCCAGGGCGTGCTGATGATCTCCAAGGCCCTCGCGCTCCTGGCGCAGCGTCGCGGCTTCGCCGTGAAGCAGAGCGAGGTGCACGGCATGGCGAAGCGCGGCGGCATCGTGTTCAGTCACGTCCGCTTCGCCGAGCAGGTGTGGTCGCCGACCATCGCGCGCGGCGAGGCCGACGTGCTGGTCGCGCTCGAATGGGCCGAGGCGCTGCGCTGGCTCGATCATCTGCGGCCGGGGCGCGGCATCTTCATCGCCGACACCCGGCGGATCGTGCCGCCCTTCGCCTGCCGCAGCCGCAAGCCGGGCGCCCCCTCGGCCTACGCGCGCGAGACGCCCGCCGACGTGGTCGGCCGCCACGCCGAAGGCTGCGCGCTCGACGCCACCGGCATCGCGACGGCGCTCGGCGATTCACGCGCCGCCAACACGGTGCTGCTCGGTCGCCTCTCCGCCTGGCTCGACTATCCGGTCGCCGACTGGCACGAGGTGATCGCCGCGATCGTTCCGAAAGGCACGCGCGAGATCAACCGCGCGGCCTTCGACGCCGGCCGCGCCTGGACGGCGCCCGATCCCGACGAGAGCGAGGCGACGGCCCTCGCGACCGCCGCGCCGGCGCCCGATCTGCACATCGGCGTCACCATCGACGCGGCGTGGTGCAAGGGCTGCGGCATCTGCGTGAAGCTGTGCCCGGAGCGGTGCCTCGCCATGGACGGTCCGACCGCGATCGTGAAGACGCCGACGGCCTGCACTGGCTGCCGGGTGTGCGAATGGCTGTGCCCGGACTTCGCCGTCACGGTGCGTAACGAGGGAGTTCCGGCATGAGCACGCTCGGCACGACGGGGCTCGGCACGACGCGGCTCACCGCCCTGCACGGCAACCACGCCTGCGCGCTCGCCGCGGTGGCGGCCGGCTGCCGCTTCTTCGCCGGCTACCCGATCACGCCGTCGAGCGAGATCGCCGAGCACCTGTCGCACGAGATGCCCAAGGTCGGCGGCACCTTCGTGCAGATGGAGGACGAGATCGCCTCGATCGCCGCCGTGATCGGCGCCTCGCTCGGCGGGCTGCGCGCCATGACGGCGACGTCCGGCCCCGGCTTCTCGCTGATGCAGGAGAACATCGGCTACGCCGCGATGACCGAGACGCCCTGCGTGATCATCGACGTGATGCGGGGCGGCCCATCGACCGGCATGCCGACGCGGCCGGCGCAGGGCGACGTGATGCAGGCGCGCTTCGGCAGCCACGGCGACCGGCCCGTGGTCGCCCTCGCGCCCGCCTCCGTGCAGGAGATCTACACCGAGACGATCCGCGCCTTCGACCTCGCCGAGCGGCTGCGCACGCCCGTCACGGTGCTGTACGATCAGGTGATCGCGCAACTTCTCGAGAGCGTCGCGGTGCCGGCGCCCTCGACGATTCACGTGCGCGAGCGGAAATGGGCGAACGGCGCCGGCAAGCCGTTCGAGCCCTATGCGGCGGACGACGACGGCATCCCGGCGATGGCGCGGCCCGGCGACGGGCATCGCGTCCACACCACCGGGCTGACTCACTCGGAGAGCGGCTTTCCGACCCAGGCGCCGCCCGTCGTCGACCGCATGATGCGCCGCCTGCTCGGCAAGATCGACATCCACGCGGCGCTGCTGGAAAAATACGAGACACTCGCGACCGACGACGCCGAGGTGCTGATCGTCGCCTACGGCATCACGGCCCGCGCGGCGCGCCGCGCCGTCACGGTGCTGCGCGAGGCCGGCATCAGGGCCGGGCTGTTCCGGCCGGTCACGCTGTGGCCCTTCCCCGAGGCGGCATTGCAGAAGATTGCCGGCCGCGCCCACGCCGTGCTGGTGCCGGAGATGAATGCCGGCCAGCTGGTGCTGGAGATTCAGCGCATTCTCGGCCACGCGCCGCCGGTGCGCGCGCTCGGCCGCATCGACGGCGAGCCGATCACGCCCGACGCGATCGCGGCCGCCGTCAGGGAGCTCGCCGTCCATGCTTGACCCCGCGCCCCACACGCCGTTCGATCCCAAGGAGTGGCTGCGGCTCGCCTACATGCCGCATTTCATGTGCCCGGGCTGCGGCCACGGCATTGCGCTGCGCGCGTTGCTCGCCGCCGTGCACGACTGCGGCATCGCCAAGGACGACCTCGCGGTGGTCTGCGGCATCGGCTGCTCGGGCCGGGTCGGTGGCTACATCGACGCCAACACGGTGCACACCACGCACGGCCGTCCTCTTGCGTTTGCGACCGGCCTGAAGCTGGCGCGGCCCGACCTCACCGTGGTGGTCGTCACCGGCGACGGCGACTGCCTCGCCATCGGCGGCAACCACCTGATCCACGCGGCGCGGCGCAATCTCGACATCACCTGCCTGATGCTCAACAACGAGGTCTACGGCATGACCGGCGGTCAGGCCTCGCCGACCACGGCGCCGAGCCGCTTCACGTCGACGACGCAGTCCGGCGCCATCGAGCCGACCTTCGACGCCTGCGCGCTCGCCGCCGCGGCGGGCGCCGGCTTCGTCGGCCGCGAGGTGACGCGGCAGGCGCCGGCGCTCAAGACGCTGATCGGCCGGGCGCTGCGCCACAAGGGCTTCTCCTTCGTCGAGGTGATGTCCGACTGCACCGAGATCTACGGCCGCAAGAACGATCTCGGCGAGGCGCCCGAGATGATCCTCAGCCAGAAGGCCGACATGCGGCCCGAGGCGCATCGCGACGCACCCGACCAGCCGTTCCGGCCGAACGCGCTGCCGACCGGCGTGTTCGTCGAGCGCGACCTGCCCGAATACGGCGCGCGGCTGCGCGCCCACGCCGCCGCGCTGCGCGGAGAGGTGACGCCATGACGATGACGCCGTCGACGCATCGCCGCGAGATCCGCCTCGCCGGATCGGGCGGCCAGGGCCTGATCCTCGGCGCCCGGATTCTGTTCGAGGCCTTCGCCGTGGAGGGCCGCCGCGCCTCGCAGTCGCAGAGCTACGAGCCGACCTCGCGCGGCGGCTTCTGCCACTCCGACGTGGTGGTGAGCGAGGACCTCTCAGACTTCCCGCTGGTCACCGGGCTCGACGCGCTGATCGCGCTCGATCAGGTCGGCTTCGACCGCTCGATCGCGCTCGCCAAGCACGACGCGCTGGTGATTGCCGACCTGCGCATCGACACCACGGCGGCGCAGGGCCGCCGGCTGCACCGGCTGCCGCTCGCCGAACGGGCCGTGGCGACCGGCAACGCCCGCATCGCCAACATGGTGGCGCTCGGGGCGTTCGTCGCGCTGTCGGGCCTCGTGCGCGCCGCCTCGCTGGAAGAGGCGATCCGCCGCGAGACGCCGGAGAAGTTCTCCGAGCTCAACCTCATGGCCGCCCGCGTCGGCTTGGCGCTGGGGGAACGGCTGGCCGCGTAGGGCGAGACGACGCGAAATCGCGACAGGCACAGACTTCGTCATGGCCGCGCTTGTCGCGGCCATCCACGTCTTTGCAGCGGAAAAGCAGACAAGATCGTGGATGGCCGGGACGAGCCCGGCCATGACGGTGAGGAGAGGCACGTATGCCCCCCTACCCCTCGCATTTCTTGTTGGAGGCGGCGTCCGTGCCGGTGGCGGCGCGGCATTGGCAACGTGGCGGGCGGTCGAGCAGCGACACCGTGACGGTGGTGATGCGGTCCTTCTTCACGACCAGCTCGCACAGCGGCAGCGGGTCGCCCGAGCCGGCGACGGCGAGCTTGTGGGTGCCGACCTGCTGGCGCAGCACAGCGGCGCCCTTCTTCAAGGGCTCGAGCGCCTCGGAATCGAGGAAGAGCTTCAGGTGCGGAGGCGGGTTCGCCGGCACGGTGCGGATCTCGATATAGCCGGTCGACTTCTCGAGCTTGCAGGCGGACAGGCCGATGGCGCCCAAGGCCACGATCACGGAGGTCGCGGCGAACCCCGCCGCGCGAGAGAAACGCATCTCACACTCCGGGCGGCTTGAGCCCACCGATCAGCGACTTCAGCTTGGTCGAGGCGTCGCGGATCTCGCGCGTGAGATTGCGGATCACGGCGAGCGCCTCGGAGGCGCGGCGTACCTGCATCAGTTCGTCGATGAAGTCCTCGCGGGTCTGCAGGGTGCGCAGGAGATCGGCGAACTCCTTTCGCGCGCTCTCCAGATCCTCGCTGGCGCGCTCCGTCTCGGTGACGAGCTTGCGCCACTGGTCGAGCAGGAACTCCTTCTCCTCGGGACGGAAGCGGGCGTCCTGCTCGATCGCCTTCAGCTTCGCCCGCCCGTGCGCCAGCGCCTTGGCGCCGAGCTGGGAGACGGTGCCGTTGTCGGAGACGGCGCCGAGCAGGCCGGCGACCATGCCGCGCAGCTCCTCGATCTCGGAGCGCGCCTTGCCGACATCGGACAGCTCGTCGATGGTGCGCGTCGTGTCCTCGATCCGCTTGGAGAGATCCGGGTAGCTCTTCTTCAGCTCCTCGACCTGCTTGGCGTACTCCTCCACCGGCGTGACGGCGTCGCCGCCGGAGCCCGATCCGGCCCCCGCCGACTGGGCGCCGGCCGGCGCCACTCCGAACGTCAGAGCCGAGACGAGCAGAAGAAGCGCGAACAGCAGCGCGACGCGCGAAGAAAAGCCCGATGCGGCCGGGCGCGGAGCGACGAGAGATCGGAGCATGGCGCGGGCCTCGCGGCGGGCCGACGGCCGAAGCGGCCGGCGGCGGCAATGGATCGGTCACGCACTAGGCCCCTACACTTGGGGCGGATTCTTGGCGCCTGCAAGCCCAATCGTCGCGCCGCGCCGCAGCCGTGCGGCCGCCCCGCCGGTGCTCAGCGGCAGCGCGCCGGAAGCTGCCGCGGCGGCGTCCGCTCGGGCGCCTCGGCGCCGCCCGGCCGCCAGAAGGCCAGCACGGCGCCGACCAGCGCGAGCCCGCAGCCGATCAGGATGTCCTCCAGCCGCTCGATGATCAGGGCCGACACGGAGCGCGGATCGGGCAGCGCGAGACGGAAGGCGATCAGCAGCATCACGGCGATCAGCGCGGTCTGCAGCCAGAACCGCTTGGGCATCTGCAGCGGGATCAGCGGCGCGATGGCGAGCACCAGCACGATCGAGACGAGCGGCGTCGCGATGGTGTGGATCAGCACCCAGGCGACGACGACGCCGACCGTGGTGCCGAACATGAACTCGACGATGCGCCGATAGGTCGCCTCCGCCCCCGGCTGCATGACGACCAGCGGCGCCACCGTGATCCAGATCGCCCGCGTCATGCCGAGCGCGACGCCGATCCACAGGCCGAGCGCCGCGACCGCCGCGTAGGCGAACGCATAGCGCAACCATTCGGAATGACGCTCGAGCCGCGGCACCACGAGGCCGACCGGCACAGGCATCGGACCGAAGCGCAGATGATCGACGGTCCGCACGATCGCGGCGACCGCGAAGGCGAGGCCGGCGAACCAATAGTCGCCCGGCGCGAAGGCCGGCATGCCGGCGGCCAGCCCGAACGAGATGGCGCCGAAGCGGGCGCCGAGATGCGGCCCCTTGCCGATGCGCGTCAGCCAGCCGGCCGCGAACAGCGCGGCGCAGAACAGCGGCCAGAACGGATACTCGTAGCCGTGCAGCGCGGTGCCGAGCGCGACGCCGCCCGCCATGCCGACGCCGATCTGCACGAGCGCGAGGAGCCGCGATCCGAGGCCGCGCTCGTCCTCGTCGGCGAAGCACGCCATCATGCCGATGAGCGCGCCGAGCAGCGCGCCGCCGGGCGCCTGCATCAGCGTGCCGGCCGCGAACGGAATCCCGATGGTGAGGAGGAACAGCCACGAGCGCCGCAGGCCGGCCGAGTCCGGCACGGCGCGCCGGGACAGATCGCGCGCGGATTGCCAGGAGAAGTCGCGGATCGCGCGGCGCGAGAGATCGCGCGTGGCGCGCAGCGCGCGAACCAGCGTGCGGGTGAAGAGGCGGCGACGCGTGTGGCCCGGCGCCGGCCGCAACGGCACGACGACTTCGGAGGAACGACGGGGAGCGGGCGGTGACAACTCGGTAACCATGACTCGTTGGGACGCGGCATCGCGGGGACGCGGACGCTGCCCGGTCGAGACCAGGCGCGTCCACCCTGCGATGCGTGGGAGGCGACGTCAAAGGGCGACAATGAACGCGGCCCGAAGCCGGGCCGCGCCAGATCATCGTCGTGATCGGATGTTGCGTCCCTCTTATCAGGCGATCGGGGCAGGATTATGGACCGGCGCCCCGGTCGGCTCCGGCCCCCTGCCCTGCGCTTCGGCGGCGCCTGCCGGCGAGCCTACTCGGCGGCGCGGCTGGCGTGCCGGCCCTCCGAAAACTCCTCGATCATCTTGCGGTTGAAGGCCGGGATGTCCTGCGGATTCCGCGAGGTGACGAGCCCCTGATCGGTGACCACCTCCTGATCGACCCATTCGGCGCCGGCGTTGCGCAAATCCGTCTGCAGCGACGGCCATGACGTGACCTTGCGGCCCTTCACGCCGCCGGCGTCGATCAGCGTCCACGGGCCGTGACAGATCGCGGCGATCGGCTTGCCGGTGGTGACGAAGTGCTTCACGAAGGCGATCGCCTTCGGCTCCAGCCGCAGCGCGTCCGGGTTGATCACGCCGCCGGGCAGCAGCAGCGCCTCGAACTCGTCCGGGCGCGCCTGATCGAGGGTGCGATCGACCGGGATCTGGTCCTTCTTGTCGTGATGATCGAAGCCCTGGATTTTTCCGGACTTCGGCGCCACGACCGAGACGTCGGCGCCCTGCTCGCGCAGCGCCTTCACGGGCTCGGTCAGCTCCACCTGCTCGACGCCGTCGGTCGCCAGAACGGCCACCTTGCAGCCTTTCAGATCACGTGCCATGTCGTCTCTCCTGGTTCCTGATTTGTCTCCCCCTCTCGATCGCCGTCTCCGTCCTCATCCTGATTTCGTAGGGTGGGCAAAGGCGCGCCGAAGGCGCGACGTGCCCACACAGACTGTTCACCGCACCGCCCTGCTTGTTCAAATCACCGGCCGCGTGGTCACGCTTGCGCTTTGCCCACCCTACGGAGTTGGCCTAGGCCAGCAGATCCTCGATCCTGATCGGCAGATCGCGAATGCGTTTGCCCGTCGCGTGATAAACGGCGTTGGCGATCGCCGCCGCGGTGCCGACATTGGCGAGCTCGCCGAGTCCCTTGACGCCGGCCGGGTTCACCTCGGCGTCCTCCTCGGGCACCATGATCACCTCGATCGACGGCACGTCGGCATTCACCGGGATCAGATACTCGGCGATGTCGTCGTTGATGTAGCGCGCCTCGCGCGGATCGATCTCGGTCGCCTCGTGCAGGGCCGAGCCGATGCCCCAGATCATCCCGCCCATCAACTGACTGTGCGCGGTGCGCGGATTCATGATGCGGCCGCCCGCGAAGGCGCCGACGGCGCGCGGCACCCGCACCTCGCGGGTGCGCGCGTGGATCCGCACCTCGACGAACTCGGCGCCGAGCGCATACATGATCTTGTCGCCGTGCGGACCGCCGGTGAGCACCGCCTTGCCGCCGTAGACTTGGCGCATGCTGTCTCGCGGCACGCCGGGCGGCAGATACTCGGCATACTCCTCCAGCGCCGCGGTGCCGAGCCGCTTCATCACGTCGGTGACGCTCTCCGCGGCACCGTCGGACGCGACCGCACGGCCGTCCGTGAAGGACAGCTCGCCGGGCGCGCGGCCGGCGAGCGGCCCGTCGTTGGCGGTGGAGGCAGCACGGAGAAGCTTCTCGCGGATCGCGTCGCAGGCCATGATCACGGCCGAGCAGACGCTCGCCGTCGTGTTGGATCCGCCGGCGACCGGGCCGGGCGGCAGCTCGGAATCGCCGAGATCGACCGAGACGGCCGCGAGCGGCACGCCGAGCCGCTCCGCCGCCTGCTGGCCGATCACCGTGTAGGCGCCGGTGCCGATGTCGTGCGCCGCGACCTGCACCCGCACCTCGCCGCTCGGCAGCAGGCGCACGCGCGCCGCCGTCGCGCCGAGATGCGTCGGATAACACGCGGTGGCGCAGCCCCAGCCGATCAGCCAGTCGCCGTCGCGCATGGAACCCGGCGCCGGACTTCGCTTCGACCAGCCGAAGGCGGCCGCCGCCTCGTCGTAACACGTCATCAGCGAGCGCGACGACCACGCCTTGCCGCTGACCGTGTCCTTGGTCACGTCGTTGATGCGCCGCAGCTCGACGGGATCCATGCCGAGCTTGACGGCCAGCTCGTCGACGGCACTCTCGAGCGCGTAGACATAGGGCACCACGGGCGGCGAGCGCATGAAGCCGGGGGTGTTGCGGTCGGCATGGACGACGCTCACCTTGGTCGCCACCGTGCCGAAGTCGTAGAGCCGCACCGTGTCGGCGACGCCGGCGACCTTGTAGGCGTCCGGCCGCGACGTGACCTCGCGGCCCTCGTGCGTGTAGGCGACGATCTTGCCGTCACGCCGCGCGCCGAGCTTGATGCGATGCCGCGTCTCGGCCCGGTAGGTCGCGATGGTGAAGCCCTGGTCGCGGCTCGCGACGAGCTTCACGGGGCGTCCGAGCGCCTTCGCCGCGAACGCGACGAGTGCGGTGCGCGGCGTCATCTGCGCCTTGGCGCCGAAGGCGCCGCCGACGAACGGGCTGACGACACGCACCTTGGCCGGGTCCATGTCGAGCCGCTTGGCGACGGCGTTCTTGAGGCCGTAGACGAACTGGCTCGGCTCGTGGATGGTGAGTCTGTCGCCGTCCCACAGGCAAGTCGTGGTGAACAGCTCGATGGCGTTGTGGTGCTGGGTCGGCGTGCCGTACTCGGCTTCTATCGTCACGTCCGCCGACGCGAGCGCCGCCTCGGCGTCGCCCGCTTTCGGGAACTCCTTGCCGGCCGGTTCTTCCGTCACGCCATCCGACCCGAAGGTGGCGCTCGGGTTTTCGCGCGCATAGCTCGGACGCACGGCGTGCGCCGCCTCGCGCGCGGCTTCGAGCGTCTCCGCCACCACCATGGCGATGATCTGACCGTCATGCGCGATCTGCGGGCCCAGCTCCTGCACGGAAGTCGACGGTCCACCGCCACCCGGCACGTAATCGAGATGCTTCAGCGACGTCGTGCTCTCGGCCGTGAAGATCTCGAGGACGCCCGGCACGGCACGCGCCACCCCGGTTTCGATACCGGTGAGGCGACCGCGTGCAATGGTGCTGGTCACCAGCACGGCATGGGCGAGATTTCCGAACGGCATGTCGGACGGATAGCGGGCCTCGCCCGTCACCTTCAGACGGGCGTCGAGGCGCGGCGCGGGCCGGCCCATGTTGGCTTTCGGTTCGGGAGCGGCGGTGCTCATGATCGGCTCCGGTCAGGCGTTCAGGCGGACGGCGTCGAGCAGCGCACGCACCAGCGTCGCGCGGCCGAGCGGCACCTTGTAGGCGTTGTGCTCGCGAGTCTGCGCGCCGGCGAAGGCGGCCTCTGCGGCGGCCTCGGCCGTGGTCTCGTCGAGGCGCCTGCCCTTCAGTGCCTCCTCGGCCGCGCGGGTCCGCCACGGCACCGTGGCGACGCCGCCGAGGGCGATGCGGGCCTCGCGGACCGTGCCGTCGTCGGTGAGGTCGAGCGCGACGGCCGCCGAGGCGAGCGCGAAGTCGTAGGACTCGCGATCGCGAACCTTCAGATAGAGCGAGCGCCGTGTCCACGCGCCCGACGGCACCACGATCGACGTGATCAGCTCGCCGGGCGCGAGCCGGGTCTCGATGTTCGGGTCGGAGCCCGGCGGCGTGTGCAGCTCGGCGAGGCTCAGCGTGCGCCGGCCCTGCGGGCCGGTGATCTCCAGCATCGCGTCGAGCGCCACCAGGGCCTGGGCGAAGTCGCCCGGATACGTCGCGATGCAGGCGTCGCTGGTGCCGAGCACGGCGTGCTTGCGGTTGACGCCCTCCATCGCGGCGCAGCCGGAGCCCGGCTCGCGCTTGTTGCAGGCCGACCAGCTCACATCGCGGAAATAAGGGCAGCGGGTGCGCTGGAGGAGATTGCCGCCGAGCGTCGCCATGTTGCGCAGCTGCTGGCTCGCCGCGAGCTCGAGTGCCTGAGCGATCACCGGATAGTCGCGGCGTACCGCCGGGTGATCGGCGACCTGCGCCATGCGGGCGAGCGCGCCGAGCCGCAGGCCGTCGCCCGACGCCGCCGTGGCGATCGGCGAGCGGATTGATGTCAATCACGGTGGCGGGCCGCATCACCTCGATCTTCATCAGGTCGAGCAGCGTGGTGCCGCCGGCGACGAACTGCACGGGCGCCTCGACGTGACTGCGCCCGGATGAACTCGCGTGTGCCGCCGCCTGCGCCGCCGCCTCGAGGCTCTCGGCACGCTGGTAATGGAAGGGCTGCATGGTCAGGCCCCCATCTCGGTCTTCGCCTGCCGGATCGCGGCGACGATGTTGGGATAGGCGGCACAGCGGCACAGATTGCCGCTCATGAACTCGCGGATCTGCGCGTCGTCCGTCGCGTGACCCTCCTTCACGCAGGCGACCGCGGAGAGGATCTGGCCCGGCGTGCAGTAGCCGCACTGGAAGGCGTCGTGATCGACGAAGGCCTGCTGCATCGGATGCAGCTTGCCGTCGGGACCGGCGAGGCCCTCGATCGTCGTGATCTCGCGCCCCTGCGCCATCGCGGCGAGCGTCAGGCAGGAGAGCACCCGGGTGCCGTCGAGCAGCACCGTGCAGGCGCCGCACTGGCCCTGATCACAGCCCTTCTTGGTCCCGGTGAGCCCGATGTGTTCGCGCAATGCATCGAGGAGCGTCGTGCGGACATCCAGCGCCACGCGATGGCCCTGCCCGTTGATCGTCAGGTTGACGTCGAGCGGCCGGCGCAGGTCCGTGCCCGGCGCGGCGGCCTCGGCGCGCACCGGCGCGCCGCCGAGCAGCGGGACCATCGCACCGCTCGCCGAGGCGCCGAGGAAGCTGCGGCAATCGAGGCCGGCCGGGCGCGCGGAGGCGCGCGCCTCGGGTCGCCCGGAAGGATCGGGGGTCATGGGAACTCCGTCGCGTTCTTGAAGCTCGCGCCGGTCCCGGCCGGCACTCGTCGTCTAGAACGTCTCGAAGCTCACAAGGTTCGGCTGGCCTGCCGGCGTCATCACGACCGGGCGTTCAGTACAGACTTTCACACACCCCTCATGGTGAGGAGCGGCCGCAGGCCGCGTCTCGAACCATGTGGCTCCGGCACGGTCTGCACGAAGGTATCCGGCTCGTGAATGGGCCACCCTCGCCCTTCGAGACGCCCGCTGCGCGGGCTTTTCAGGGTGAGGGTGGACAAGCACGTCGCGGTTGGAGCGACGCCGAACAGGGACGGAACGAGAGATCGGTTTGCTCAGCACGCGCTGGCAAAGCGCTTCAGGCAGGTCTCCAAGACCTCGTCGCCGGGCTTCTTCCACCAGTCTTCCGAGGAGAAGATCTCGACTTCGTGGTAGCCGGCGAAGCCGGCATCCTCGATCATCTTGGCGATCGCCGGCAGATCGATCACGCCGTCGCCCATCATGCCGCGGTCGAGCAGCATGTCCCTGGTCGGCACCAGCCAGTCGCAGATGTGATAGGCGAAGATGCGCTTCTCGCGGCCGGCACGGGCGATCTGATTTGCGAGATCCGGGTCCCACCAGACGTGATAGGCATCGATCGCGACGCCGACGTCCGGCCCGAGCCTTTCGCACAGATCCAGAGCTTGGCCCAGCGTGTTCACACAGGCGCGGTCGCCCGCATACATCGGGTGCAGCGGTTCGATGGCGAGCGGCATCTTGGCGGCGCGGGCGTGCGGCAGGATCGCGGCCATGCCGTCGGCCACCATCTCGCGGGCGCCGGCGATGTCGCGCGAGCCCTTGGGCAGGCCGCCGACCACCAGCACCAGGCACTCGGCCCCGATCGTGGCCGCCTCGTCGATGGCCCGGCGGTTGTCGTCGATCGCCGCCTGCCGGCCGGCCGCGTCCGGCGCCGGGAACATGCCGCCGCGGCAGTAGCCGGTGACGTCCATGCCGTGGTCCTTGATCACCTTCGCGGACTCCTGCAGCCCGAACGCGGCGACCTGATCACGCCACGGGTCGACGGCCTTGATGCCGTGACGGGCGCAGGCCGCGACGGCCTCGCCGAGGTTCCACTGCTGGCGCACGGTGGCGAGATTGATCGACAGGCCTTTGTTGGACATGGCTGAACCTGAGGTGATTTGTTCGGGAGGTGGCGCGATACGCGACGAGTGCGCGCGAGCGCCTGGAACGGGTCAGGGGATGGCTTCGAGAAGGGCGCGGACATAACCGGCGGCACGCGCCGCGCAGGCGGGGCCGTCCGGCTCGTAGACGAAGGGCTCGACCCCGATCACGTCGCGCCAGCCGACCTCGCGCAGCGCCGCGACGATGGGCGCGAACGCCAGATCGCCCTCGCCGGGGCCGCGACGGTTCGGGTCGTTGAAGTGGACGTGGCCGATCAGGCCGGTCGGGATCCACCGGCGGATCAGGTCCGGGATCGGCTCCACCTCGGTGACGGCCGAGGACGAGCAGTCGATCATGGTCTTCAGCGCCGGACTGCCGACCGCGGTCACGATCGCAGCAGCCTCCGCGACCGTGTTGATGCAATTCGTCTGGCGCCTCGACAAGGGCTCGATGCAGTAGACGACGCCGGCGGCCGCAGCAGCAGGTGCCACCGCCGCGAAGGCGTCGGCGGCACGCTCGCGCCCCTCGGCCTCGGCGCCCGGATCGAGCCTGCGCTGGTCCGGCGAGCCGTGGATCAGCACGCCGGCGCCGAGATCGTGCGCCAGCTCGCACAGGCGCCGCATCACCTCGATGCTCTTGTCGCGGACACTCGCGTCGGTCGTCGTGATCGACAGGCCGGCCGGCGCCCGCATCAGATAGTGCAGACCCGTGATCGCGATCCCGGCGTCCGCGGCGGCGCGGCGCAGCGTGGCGCGCTTGGCCGCCGGCATCAGGTGCGGCGCGTCGGAGAGCGTGAACGGGGCGATCTCCAGCCCGTCGTAGCCGACCGCGGCGGCGAAGCCGCACTGCCGATCGAACGGCAGCGCGGCGATCACCTCGTTGCACAGCGCGATGCGCATCAGGCCTTGTTCCAGCCGAACAGCCGCGCCACGCCGCGCTGCACCGCCGGGATGGCGCCGAGGATCACCAGCGCCGTGGTGATCCACAGCACCGCCGAGATCGGCCGGGTGAAGAACGGCGTCATGTCGCCGTCGGCGAGCACCAGGGCGCGCCGCAGGCTCTTGTCCAGGATGTCGCCGAGGATCACGCCGAGCACCAGCGGGGCCATCGGGTACTTCATCTCGCGCAGGATGAAGCCGAGGATGCCGAAGAACAGCGTGACATAGATGTCGAACAGCCGCAGCGTGATGGCGTATGGGCCGATGACGCACAGCACGAACACGACCGGCATCAGCCGCTCGCGCGGCACCTTGAGGATCTTCAGGAGCGGCCGGGTGAGGAGGATGCCGAAGATGCCCATCGCGAGGGTCGCCAGCACCACCATCCAGACAACCTGGAAGACGAAGTCCGGGCTCTCGATCATGATCATCGGGCCCGGCCGCATGCCGTGGATCAGCATGGCGGCGAGCAGCACGGCGGCCGGCGCCGAGCCCGGCACGGCGAGCGTGAGGGCCGGGATGATGGCGCCCGGGATGGCGGCGTTGTTGCCGGTCTCGGCGGCGCACAGGCCCTCCTTCGAGCCCTTGCCGAACTGGTCCTTCTCCTTGCTGGCGCGGCGCGCCGCCGCGTAGGAGATCCAGGCGCCGATGTCCTCGCCGACGCCGGGGATGATGCCGACCGCCGTTCCGATCAAGCCGGAGCGCACCACGGTGCGTCGATAGTGCCAGAGGTCCTTCCAGCGCGGCACCACGTGATCGACCACGCTCGTCGCCATCTCGGCGGCGCGGTTGCGCATCACGGTGAGGATCTCGGCGACCCCGAAGGTGCCGACTAGCGCGGGGATGAGCGCGATGCCGCCGGACAGCTCAGACCAACCGAAGACGAAGCGCTCCTCGGCATGGATGCCCTCCTGGCCGATCATCGCGACGAACAAGCCGAGGAAGCCGGCGATCCAGCCCTTCAGCGCGTCGTCGAACGAGCACATCTGGCCGGCGATGACGACGCCGAAGATGGCGAGCCAGAAATACTCGTAGGACTGGAAATCGAGCGCGATCTCGGCCAGCGCCGGGGCGATGATGGCGAGGAACAGCACGCCGATGAAGGTGCCGATCATCGACGAGGTGGTGGCGAGGCCCATCGCCTCGCCGGCGCGGCCGGCCTTGGCGAGCGGGAAACCGTCGAGCGTCGTCGCGGCGTTGGCCGGCGTGCCCGGGATGTTGAGCAGGATGGCGGAGCGCGAGCCGCCGTAGATGGCGCCGACATAACAGGAGATCAGCACCAGGATCGCCTGCTCGGGTGCCATCTTGTAGGTCAGCGTCGTCAGCAGCGCGACGCCCATGGTGGCGGTCAGGCCGGGCAGCGCCCCGATCGTGATCCCGACCAGCGTAGCCCAGCAGACGTTGAACAGCGTGGTGAAGTTCGCGAACGTCTCGAACGCGGCGAACAGATGCCCCAGTCCCTCGAACATGATCGATAACCTTTAAGGAAGCCGGACGAGGAACAGCGTCTCGAACATGTAAGGGATGAGGCCCGCCGCCAGCACCGCGATCAGGGCCGCGATGGCGAGCTTGCGGCCGCGCGAGGCCCAGGCCTCGTTCCGCTCCCATTCGAAGGCGACGATGAACACGAACACGAACAGGCCGGTGGCGAACCAGAACGGCGTGTGGCCGACCAGCACGACCGCGTAGACGAAGCACAGCACCGAGCACAGCGTCAGGCGGCGCCAGGCGGCGCGGCGCTCCTCCGGCGTCTCGTCGTCGAGCCGAATCTGCGGGCCGAACGCGCCGGCGAAGGCCGAGCGCAGCGCCAGCACCAGGCCGAGCAGCGCGATGACGGCTCCGAGCAGGCCGGGCACCAGACCGGGCGCCGTCCACGGATTGATGTTGCGCTCCTCGAGCCGCGGCATTCCCCACGATTCGGCGAAGGCCGCGACGCCGAACACGACCAGGATCACCCCAGTGATCAGGTCGGCGCGGGCGAGAGGTCGGGTGTGCATGGATCCTCGCGAGACAGGCTGGGCGTGATGCGGGGCGGGCCGGGCCCGCCCCGCCGCGTGATCGATCGGGTCCGATCAGGGCTTCGGAATGCCGACGGTCGCGGGATCGACCTTGGCTTCCTTGCGCTCCCACAGGCCCCAGGCGAATTCCTGGATGGCCGGCATGACGGCCTTCTTGGCCTCCTCGCCGTAGAGGGCCGCGACGATGGCGCCGCGCTGGGTGGCGTACTTCTTCAGCGCCTCGGACTTGCCGATCTTGTCCTTCCAGATCATCTCGAGCGTCGTGACGACCTCGGCCGGCGTGCCCTTCGGCACGAAGATGCCGAAGTAGTTGTCGGTCGCCTTGTAGGCCGGGAGCTGCGACGAGATGGTCGGAATGGTGCCGACACCTTCGAGCTCGAGCGGCTTGGTGCTGAACACGCCGAGCGCGCGCAGGCGCTTGGCGCGGAGCATCTCGGCCTGCTCGACGGCGAGCTGCGTGGTCGCCTGGGTCTCGCCGCCCGCGGTGGCGATGACGGCCGGGTTGCCGCCGTCATAGGTCACCTGGCGGGGCTGCACGCCGGCGGCCTGGGCGAAGGCCCCGAGCGCGGCGCCGCCCGAGGAGTTGATGCCGGCGGTCGCGACCGTGACGCCGTTCGGCTTCTCCTTCATGGCCTTGACGATGTCGTCGAGCGTCTTGAACGGGGTCGCGGCGTTGACGCCCATCACCGACGCGTTGATCACGCCGAGGAACAGGTGCCAGTCGTCGAGCTTGGTGTTCAGGAGCCCGGTCACCGGATAGGTGCCGAGGTCCTTGGCCGCGCCGGAGGCGAACATGTAGCCGTCCTTCGGGGCCTCGAGCACCGACTTGGTGCCGATCGAGCCGGACGCGCCCGGCTGGTTGACGATGACGACCGTCTGGCCGATCGCCGCCTCGATCTCCTTGCCGAGGAGCCGCACGACCTGGTCGGTCGAGCCGCCGGCGCCCCACGGCACCACGACGGTGATCGGCTTGGTGGGCTTCCACGGATAGGTCTGGGCGTCGGCGACGCCCGTGAGGGCGAGGACCGCCGCGGCGGCCGCGAGCAGGGTTCGTTTCATTCGAGGTCTCTCCCTTTGTGTCGTTGGTGGGGACGTGGTCGAGGTGACGCGCTTCTGCCGGCGCGCTTCGGGGGCTCCTTTACGCCGGCATCGTGACGAGCGGCCCGGGGGCGGCCGGCGGCAGGGAATTCGATCGCACGGTGGACATCCTCTCTTCGAACGTCACACCGACACTGGTTTCTGCGCGGGTGTTTCGGCGCGCCCCGACACGGCCGTCGGCAGCCCGGCAGGCACCACCATCGGCCGCATCGCGGCGAGATCCGGCATGGCGCCGACCGCGAGGCCCGGGGCGCTCGCGATCGAGCCGAGCGACACGGCGCCGTCCCGGATGGCGAGGCGCGCGCGGCCGTTCGTCCGGGCATACAGATCCGAGTGGGCGACGAGGAACCGGCCCTGCTCCTCGTCCGAGGCGCCGGCCAAGCCGTCGACATAGTGATGCCCGTTGCGCTCCACATGGGTCATGCCCACGAGGGTCGCGAGCGCGAGATCCTGCTGCACTGCGACGCCGGCCTGCGTGGTGAGATCCTCGGCCGACATGAAGGCGCGCGCAACCCCCGTCGCGCCTTCGCCGGCGTTCCAATGGTCGACGCGGGCGCGATTGATCAAGGCGCGGTAAAACCCCTTGCACGACTTCGCGGAGATTCCACGGTAGCCGAGTTCGCGGGCGCGCGGGAAGACGTCGAGATCGCTGTCCGATTCGTCGACCTCGACGGGCACCAGCGCGGCGAGGGCATGCACCGGCTCGGCGAGCGCACGGGCGCGGCCGATCGGCTGCTCGATGTGCCGGGTCGAGGCCACCATGCGGGCGAGCCGCGGCGTCTCGCCCATGCGGCGCCACAGCGCCACCACGGCATCGACCGCGTCGTACTGCTCGTTGCCGTCGAGCGTGACGACGTAAGGGTCCGCGATCGCGTCGATCACGGCGGCGATGCCTTCGAGCCGCGCGATATCGGCGGCGATGTCGCCCGACACCTTCAGCTTGAAGTGGCGGTGGCCGTAGGCGGCGACGACCTCCTCGAGACTCTCGGGCAGACCGTCGTCGAGCCTGTGGCCGGCCGTCTCGGCGCGGGTGAGCGCATCGACCATGCCGACCGTGTGGCGCACGAAGATCGACGGCGCGGGCTTCAGCCCGGCGAGAAACGCGTCCAGATCGAAGCCGGCGAGATCGGGCGCGCCCTGCGCCGTGAGGCCGACGCGGTTCGCCGCCACCAGGGCGAAGGCCGGGACGTCCTCGATGCGGGCGAGCGCATCGAGAATCGCGCGCTCGATCTCGGCGATGCCGAACGAGGCGACGAGCCCGTTCAGCCCGGCCGCCGCGCAGGCCGCGCGATGCGCCGGCTCGATCGCCGCCGACAGGCCGAAGGCCGTGCCTTCACCGGCGTCGAGAAACTGCTCGCGCGCGATCGCGAGCGACGCGCGGAGCTGGTCGAAGTTCTGCTCGTTGGTGAGGGTGGGCGCCTTGTCGAACCATTTCGGCACCATCAGCTGGGCGGCGATGCCGTCGCCCTCGCGCCCGTCGGCGAGCCGGATGCGCACCCTGGTGAAGACCTGCGGCGCCTCGCGCAGCGTCACCACGCCGAACCGGAACGGCAGCCGCAGCGTGACCGGGCGTTCGAGGAAGTCTGCCGCAAGGAGGCGCAGGCGCGGCGCATCGGTGCTCGCCTTGCTCATCGCCGGCTCCCGCCCGCGCGGCGCGCCGCCGCGCCGGGCGCGGCCGTGTCACGAGGTCCATAGATGCGCCGCCGACAAGACCCGAGCACGGGCAGCTCCTCTCATCTAATAACCAACTGGTTACATCTGGACCGAGAGTGTCGCAAGGCCCGAAGCCGCCCCGCCCGACAAGATCCGCCATGCGGACATCGCAGGCGACGCGTCACAAAGTCCCGACGCGGCGCGGAGATGTGCTGCGCTGCGAAGCGCCTGTGGAATCCTACCATCCGTAGTTCTGCGAAGCACAACGGGACCGACCGCAAAGACGACGATGGCCGGGACGAGCCCGGCCATCACGATCTCGGCTTGGTGGTGGTCAACTCCGTCGTCCTTCCGGGGCGCGCTGAAAGCGCGAACCCGGAACGACAGCGAGCTGATCGAGCAGAAGCCGACTCACACCGTCAGCTTCGGCACGTCGAGCCAGCGGCGCTCCTGCCAGCTCTTCAGGCCAAGCTCGGCGAGCTGAACGCCCTTGGCGCCTTCGAGGAGGCCGTGAGCCCACGGCCCGTCGGCGACGACGTAGCGGATGAAGTTCTCCCACTGGATCTTGAAGCCGTTGTCGTACTCGAAATTGTCCGGGACCTCCTCCCACTGGTCGTAGAAGTTCATGGTCTGCGGAACGTCCGGATTCCAGATCGGGCGCGGCGTGTTGACCCGGTGCTGGGTCCAGCACTTCGAGAGCCCGGCGACGGCCGAGCCGTGCGTGCCGTCGACCTGGAAGGTGACGAGGTCGTCACGCCGCACGCGCACGCACCAGGACGAGTTCATGTGCGCGATCACGCCGCCCTCGAGCTCGAAGGTCGCGTAGGCGGCGTCGTCGGCGTCGGCCACGTAGGTCTTGCCGTTCTCGTCGACGCGGCTCGGGATGTGGGTGGCGCCGAGGCAGCTCACCGCCTTTACCTCGCCGAACAGATTGTCGAGCACGTAGCGCCAGTGGCATAGCATGTCGAGGATGATGCCGCCGCCTTCGGCGAGCTTGTAGTTCCAGCTCGGCCGCTGCGCCGGCTGGCCCCAGTCGCCCTCGAACACCCAGTAGCCGAACTCGCCACGCACCGAGAACATCCGGCCGAAGAAGCCGGCCTCCTTCAGCTTGGCGATTTTTCGCAAGCCAGGCAGGAACAGCTTGTCCTGCACGACGCCGTGCTTGATGCCGCGCTCCTTGGCGAGCTTGGCGATCGCCAGCGCCTTGTCGACCGTGTCGGCGATCGGCTTCTCACAATAGATGTGCTTGCCGGCCGCGATCGCCTGGGTGATCAGATCGGCGCGCGCCTGCGTGGTCGCGGCGTCGAAGAAGATGGTGTCGTCGGGATTCTTCAGCGCCGCGGCGAGGTCCGAGGTGGTGCGCTCGATGCCGTACTGGCGGCCGAGCGCCGCGACCTTCTCGGCGTTGCGGCCGACCAGGATCGGATCCGGCATCACGCGATCGCCGTTGGGGAGCACGACGCCGCCCTGCGCCCGGATGGCGACGATGGAGCGCACCAGATGCTGGTTGAGACCCATGCGCCCGGTGACGCCGTGCATGATGATGCCGAGCTTCTTGGTGGCCACTTGCATGCCTCGCCTAATGTGAAAAAACGCGATGACGGTCCTCGCCGGCAGGCGCCGTAAGTAACCGCCTGGTTACAAATCACCACGATGCCGGGAGACCGTCAAGCGCCTTGTCACATTCAAAAATGCAGCCCGGCGTCGCGCCTCGGCATGGCTATCGGACGCGCCGACTTCGCTGCGCTGCAACATAACCTATCGAGATCGATGATCAGAGACTGCAGGTTACGGCGACCGGCTCGGCGCGCTGCTCACGGCCGCAGATAGGCGAGCACCACGTCCTCGATGTGCTTCCCGCGAGCGTCGAGGCTGGTCGGATCGTCCATGCTGCGGCCGAAGATGGTGGCGAGCGTGTAACGGTTGGAGAGGTAGAAGAAGCCGAGCGACGCGATCGAGATGTAGAGCTGCACCGGATCGATGCCGGGCCGGATCACGCCCTTCTCCGCCCCGCGCGCGAGCTGATGCGACAGGGTGGCGACGAGCGGCGAGTGGAGGTCGCGGATGCGGGACGACTGCTTGAGAAATCGCGCGCGATGGAGATTCTCGGTGCCGAGCAGGCTGAGAAACTCCGGATGATCGATGAAGTAGCGCCAGGTGAAGCGGACCAGCTCGCAGATCGCGTCGAGCGGCTCGCGGTCGCCGAGATGCAGGTCGCCCTCGGCATGGCGGATCGCCGAATAGGTCGCCTCCAGGACCGCGACGTAGAGCCCCTCCTTGCCACCGAAATAGTGGTAGATCATCCGCTTGTTGACGCCGGACCGCTTGGCGATGGTGTCGACGCGGGCGCCGGTGAGGCCCTTGGCGCGGAACTCGTGCGTCGCCGCTTCCAGGATTGCGGCGCGGGTGCGGACAGGATCGCGCGGGCCGGTCGGCCGTTTCGGGGGGACGGCTTTCGGGGGATCCATCTCGGAAGAAGTCGCGTCCATGGCCTCGCCTGCGGCGGAGTCGCGCTGCCGCCCGGGCGCACCATACAGCATTGTTCTCCTCTGCGGCACTCGCTCGCGCGGGATCACACCTGCAGATCACACCTGCGCAGATCACACCTGCAGCCAGCGCTGGCGCACCGTCTGGTCGGCGGCGAGTGCCGCCGACGACCCGGTCCACACGACGTGGCCCTTCTCCAGCACGACGTGCCGGTCGGCGAGCCGCGTCATGGCGTCGAGATGCTTGTCGACCAGCAGGATCGCCTGCCCGTCCTGCTTGAGCCGCCCGAGACCGCGCCAGATCTCGGCCCGGATCAGCGGGGCGAGACCTTCGGTCGCCTCGTCGAGGATCAGCAGGCGCGGATTGGTCATCAAGGCGCGGCCGATTGCCAGCATCTGCTGCTCGCCGCCCGAGAGCTGGCTGCCGAGATGGCCGCGCCGCTCGGCGAGTCGCGGGAAGAAGTCGTAGACACGGTCGAGCGTCCAGCGGTCGCCGAAGCGCGCCGCGGCGGTCGCGACGAGATTTTCCCGGACCGTGAGAGTCGGGAACACCTGCCGTCCTTCGGGCACGAGGCCGAGCCCGAGCTGGGCGATGCGATACGGCGGCAGGCCGGCGACCGGACGGCCGTCGAGCGAGACCGTGCCGCCGGTCGGCCGTATCAGGCCCATGAGGGCCCGGATGGTCGTCGTCTTGCCCATGCCGTTGCGGCCGAGCAGCGTCACCACCTCGCCGGCCGCGACCGTGAAGCCGACGTCGAACAGCACCGGCGTCTCGCCATACCCGGCCTGGAGGTTTTCCACCGTCAGCATGGGGCGCCCCGGCATTCCGACGTCGTCATGCCCGGCCTTGTGCCGGGCATCCACGTCTTTGCGTCGCGCCAAGGCGTGGATGGCCGGGACAAGCCCGGCCATGACGGAGGATGGAGCGAAACACCGCTCATCGCTCGAACTCGATCTCGTCGCCGAGATACGCTGCGACGACCTGGGGGTCCTCGCGCACCTCGTCGGGGCGGCCGCCGAGCAGGATGCGGCCGTAGATCAGCACCGAGATGTGGTCGGCGAGCGCGAACACGGCGGTCATGTCGTGCTCGACCAGCATCATGGCGAAGCGACCTTTCAGCCGGCGCAGCACCGTGATCAGGCGCGCCGTCTCCTCGCGGCCGGTGCCGGCCATCGGCTCGTCGAGCAACAGGAGCTTCGGCTCGGTGACGATCGCCATGGCGAGCTCGAGCGCCCGCTTCTCGCCGTGCGAGAGATGGCCGGCCGGCACGTCGGCACGCTCGGCGAGGCCGACCTCGGCGAGCGCGGCCATCGCGGGCGTGTTGAGCGCCGGCTCGACGGCGGCGTCGCCGAACAGACGGAAGCTCGAGCCGGCGCGCGCCTGCACGGCGATGGCGACGTTCTCCAGCGCCGAGAAGTTCGGCAGCACCGAGGTGATCTGGAACGTGCGGGCGAGCCCGCGCCGCGCCCGCTCGTGCGGGGCGAGCCGGGTGACGTCGTGGCCGGCGAACAGGATCTGGCCGGAATCGGACGGCAGCACGCCGGAGATCTGGTTGATCAGCGTCGTCTTGCCGGCGCCGTTCGGGCCGATGACGGCGTGCAGCTCGCCGGGCGCGACGGCGAGGTCGACCGAGTCGGTGACGACCAGGCCACCGAACTGCTTGCGCAAGCCCCTCAGCGCGAGGATCGGCTCAGCCACGGCGCAGCCTCCGACTCACGGCGGCGGAGAGCGCCGTCCCGATGCCGATGAGGCCGCCGCGCACGAACACCACGACCAGCACCAGGAGCGGCCCAAAAATCATCTTCCAGTGCTCGGTCAGGCCGGCGAGCCATTCCTCCAACAGCAGGAACGCGGCGGCCCCGACGATGGCGCCGTGCAGTGTGCCGAGCCCGCCCAGCAGCACCATGATGATCAGCTCGCCGGAGCGCTGCCACGACATGTAGGCCGGGCTGACGAACTCGGTCGCGTTGGCGAGCAGGAACCCGGCGAGCCCGCCGATCATGCCGGCGATCACATAGGCCGCGAGTTGGAAGCGGTAGACCCGGTAGCCGAGCGTCGTCATCCGCAGCGCGTTGTCCTTGGCGCCGCGCAGGACGCGGCCGAAGCGCGAGGCGACGAGGGCGCGGCAGAACAGGTAGACGGCGATCAGCACGGCGAGCACGACGTAGTAGAAGGCGACCGGCCGGTCTAGCACGGCGAGACCGAACAGCGTCGTGCGGTCGTGAATGGTGAGCCCGTCGTCGCCGCCATAGGGCGCGAGCGACGAGGCCGTGAAGAACGCCATCTGGCCGAAGGCCAGCGTGATCATGATGAAGTAGACGCCCTTGGTGCGCAGGCAGACGAGCCCGGTGACGAAGGCGAACAGGCCGGAGGCGAGCAGCGCGGCCGGCAGCGCGACCACGAGGTCGTTGGTCTCGTGCGCATCGAGGATGCCGACCGCATAGGCGCCGATGCCGACGAAGGCCGCCTGCCCGAACGTCACCAGCGCCGCGTGCCCGATCAGCAGCTCGACCGACAGCGCCGCGATGGCGAAGATCATCACCCGCACGAACAGATCGAGCAGATATCCGGCCGAAAGCGCGAGCGCGCCGGCGGGCAGCAGCGCGAGCAGCGCGAAGAGGACCAGCGGCAGGACGACACCGCGGCGCGGCCGCCGTGCCGGCGCAGCCGTCTCGTCCGAAACCGCGGCCAGCGTCATCTCAACGGCCCTTCGCCGGGAACAGCCCGGTCGGCCGGACATACAGCACCACGGCCATCAGGAGATAGATCAGCATCGAGGCGAGCGCCGGGCCGACCGTGCGGGCCGTCGAGGACGACAGGAACAGCCGCAGGATGTCGACCGCGAAGGAGCGGCCGAGCGTGTCGACGAGGCCGATCAGCAGCGCGGCGACGAAGGCGCCGCGGATCGAGCCGATGCCGCCGATGACGATCACGACGAAAGCGAGAATGAGGATCGTGTCGCCCATCCCGGGCTCGACCGAGAGAATCGGGGCGATCATGATGCCGGCGAAGCCGGCCAGCATGGCGCCGAAGCCGAACACCAGCGTGAACAGGCGGCGGATGTCGACGCCGAGCGCCGAGACCATCTCGGGGTTGGTGGCACCCGCCCGCACCAGCATCCCGACCCGGGTGAACGACACGAGCCCCCACAGCAGCACCGCGACCGCGATGCCGGAGCCGATGATGACCAGCCGCCAGACCGGGTAGAGAAGGCCGGGGGCGAGCGCGACAGAGCCGGTCAGCACCTCGGGCACCGGCAGCGACAGGGGCGCGGCGCCCCAGACGTATTTCACGGCGCTGTTGAGGAACAGGATGATGCCGAAGGTCGCGATCACGTGGTCGAGGTGGTCGCGCCCGTAGAGATGGCGGAACACCACGGCCTCGAGCAGCAGCCCGAACACCAGGGCGGCGGCGAGCGCCAGCACGAGGGCGGCGACGAAGCTGCCGGTCAGCCCGTAGAACATCACGGCGAGATACGCGCCCAGCATGTACTGCACGCCGTGCGCGAGGTTGATGAAGTCCATCACGCCGAACACGAGCGTCAGCCCGGCCGCGATCAGGAACAGCAGCACCCCGAGTTGCAGGCCGTTGAGGACTTGGACGACGAGGAGCGTGGTGGACATGAACAGGTCGGATGCGCTCGTTTCACCTCCCCCTGGAGGTGTAGGGTGGGCAAAGCGAAGCGTGCCCACGCCGTTGATGTCATGCCGGACCACGGCGGTCCCGCGGCGTGGGCACGGCGCTCGCGCGCCTTTGCCCACCCTACGGCGTCGTGTCCGGCGGCCGCCGCCTCACTTCATTTTGCAGCTGCCGACATAGGAGTCGGCGTAGTCGTCGAAGACCTTCGAGACGATCTCGGTCTGGAACTTGCCGTCGGGGCGCTTGGCGACCTTGGTCAGGTAGAAGTCCTGGACGGGATAGTTGTTGGTGTTGAACTTGAAGTCGCCGCGCAGCGAGGTGAAGTCGGCCTTCCGCAGCGCCGCCCGCAGGGCGTCGCGATCCTTGGTGTCGCCCTTGGTGGCCTTCAGGGCACCGTCGATCAGCATCGCCGTGTCATAGGCCTGGAACGCATAGGTCGCCGGCACGGCGCCGAACTCCTTCTCGTAGGCTTCGACGAACGCCTTGTTCTTCGGGTTGTCGAGGTTCGGGGCCCAGTTCGACCCGGCGAAGAAGCCGAGCGCGGCGTCCTGCTGGGCCGGCAGCGTCGACTCGTCCACCGTGAAGGTGGAGAGCACCGGGATCGTCTCGGCGAGCCCGGCCTGGCGGTACTGCTTGACGAAGTTGACGCCCATGCCGCCGGGCAGGAACACGAAGACGACGGAGGGCTTCGCCGCGGCGATCTTCGACAGCTCGGCCGAGTAGTCGAGCTGGTTGAGCGGCACATAGACCTCGTCGACGACGTCGCCCTTGAACCAGCGCTTGAAGCCGGCGAGCGAATCCTTGCCGGCCTGGTAGTTGGGCGCCATGATGAAGGCGGTCTTCATGCCCTTGTCCTGGGCGTACTTGCCCGAGACCTCGTGCATCTGGTCGTTCTGGTAGGACGTGACGAACAGGTTCGGGTTGCAGTCGCGCCCGGCATAGTTCGACGTGCCGGCGTTCGGGCTGATCAGGATGGCGCCGCCTTCGGTGGCCGGCTTCACGATCGCCTGCAGGATGTTGGAGAACACCGGGCCGACCACGAAGTCGACCTTGTCGCGCTCGACCAGGGCCTTGACCTTGCCGACCGCGACGTCCGGCTTGAGCTCGTCGTCCTGCACCAGCACCTCGACCTCGCGGCCGCCGAGCTTGCCGCCCAGCTCCTTGACGGCGAGCTGGAAGCCGTTGCGGATCTGCTGGCCGAGCACGGCGGGCGGGCCCGACAGGGTGGCGATCACGCCGACCTTGAGCTTCTCCGGCGCCTGGGCCTGGGCTTGGGCCGGCAGAGGCCCGACAAGGGCGCAGGCCGCGACGGCGGCGAGCCACGAAACGGTTCTGGTCATCGCAACTGGTCCTCCGGAAACGGGATCGGCACGGGGGCGGAAAGGGAGACGAAAGCGCCGGCCGCCGAGATAAGCCGGTCGGCCGCACGGCGTTCAAGCGAAAAGTGCAGGCCGGGACGCAGTATCGTGTCCCCCCACGCTCCCATCCTGCCCTCGGCTTGCGCGACTGGGGCGAAAAGCGCAATTTCCCGCCCGGACGCACCGTCCCGGCCCGTTCGGGGCCGTTCCCGGTCCGCGCGGGGCCGGAGGGGGAGCATCGCATGATCGAGCCTTACAACGCGGTCGGCCTCATTCCGACCTTCTGGGGCATTCGCCGCCGCGAGGACATCAAGCACAACATCGAGCATTTGAAGAGCCTGACCAAGGCGGCCTTCTGGTTGTCCAATCTCGACATCCCGGTCCGCCTCCTCGCCATTCCCGAGGGCGGCCTGATGGGCTTCAACGACGAGGTCCTGGACGTCGACCACGCCGAGTTCGCCAACACCTGCGCGATCGACATCCCGGGCCCGGAGACCGACTGGGTCGGGGCGCTGGCGCGGGAGTGGAACGTCTTCATCATGGCGCAGGCGAAGGCCCGCCATCCGGACTGGAAGGACCGCTTCTTCAACGTCGGCTTCATCGTCGATCCGGACGGCGAGATCATCCTCAAGCACTACAAGCTCGGCGCGCTGCTGCCGGTCGAGCGCTCGGTGTCGCCGCACGACATCTACGACTGGTGGATCGAGAAGTACGGCCGGACGCTGGACGCCTTCTGGCCCGTCGCCGACACCAAGATCGGCCGGCTCGGCATCATGATGGCGATGGAGGGCTCGTATCCGGAGAACGGCCGCGGGCTCGCCATGAACGGCGCCGAGGTGGTCTACCGCGCCTCGCTGCCGGCCCCGTTCACCGAGAACGACTTCTTCGAGATCACCAATCGCTGCCGCGCGCTCGAGAACAACATGTATATCGTCGCGCCCAACATCGGCAGCTATCACCTCTATCCGGAGGGCAAGGTCGGCATCGACGCCGGCGGCGGCCAGTCGATGATCGTCGACTATCGCGGCCAGCTCGTCGGCAAGCAGCGCGACACCAACGGATCGACCTTCGTGTCCGGCGTCATCAACATCGAGGCGCTGCGCCACCACCGCGAGAGCGCCCAGGTGACCAACTGGCTCAAGGACGTGCGCACCGAGCTGGCCCAGATCATCTACGAGAAGCCGGTCTATCCGAAGAACATGTACATGGACAAGATTCCGGCCAAGCACGCCGACTACAAACGCGACGTGATCGACAAGCAGGTCGCCCTGATGCAGGAGCGCGACATCTGGAAGAAGCCGTCGCGGTGAGCGGGGCGGCACGCTTCACCTCTCCCCGGCGGGGAGAGGTCGACGCGCGAAGCGCGGCGGGTGAGGGGGTGCCGAGCCCTCCATCGACGCCTACGCCCCTCACCCCGGTCGCGAGCTGACGCTCGCGCCCGACCCTCTCCCCACGGGAGAGGGTGACGGAGCGAACCGGCAGGCTCTCACTTCGGACAGCCGGCCCGACCATCAACCCCGAAAGACCCGAACGCATGACCGACACCTACAAGTTCCTGCTGCCCGAGAACCGCATCCCGCGGGCGTGGTACAACATCGCGGCCGACCTGCCGGCGCCGCCGCCGCCGGTGCTGCATCCGGGCACGGGCAAGCCGATCGGCCCCGACGATCTCGCCGCCATCTTCCCGATGGAGCTGATCAGGCAGGAGGTCGCGACCGAGCGCGAGATCGAGATCCCGGAGCCGGTGCGCGAGATCTACAAGCTGTGGCGGCCGGCGCCGCTGCATCGCGCGGTGCGGCTCGAGCGCGCGCTCGATACGCCGGCCCGCATCTTCTACAAGTACGAGGGCGTCTCGCCGGCCGGCAGCCACAAGCCGAACACCGCGGTGGCGCAGGCCTTCTACAATCGCGAGGCCGGCATCCGGAAGCTCGCGACCGAGACGGGCGCCGGCCAGTGGGGCTCCTCGCTCGCCTTCGCCGGGTCGATCTTCGGCCTCGAGGTGAAGGTCTACATGGTCAAGGTCTCCTACAATCAGAAGCCCTATCGGCGGGCCCTGATGGAGACCTACGGGGCGACCTGCATCCCGAGCCCCTCGATGGAGACGGCGGCCGGCCGCGCCGTGCTGGCGCAGAACCCGGACTCGAACGGCAGCCTCGGCATCGCCATCTCCGAGGCGGTCGAGGTCGCAGCCCAGAACCCCGATACCAATTACGCGCTCGGCAGCGTTCTCAACCACGTCGCCCTGCATCAGACCGTCATCGGCCTCGAGGCGATCGAGCAGATGGAGATGGCCGGCTTCTGGCCCGATGTCGTCATCGGCTGCGCCGGCGGCGGCTCGAACTTCGCCGGCATCGCGTTCCCGTTCCTCGGCAAGAAGCTGCGCGAGGGCAAGGACGTGCGGGTCGTCGCGGTGGAGCCGGCGGCGTGCCCGACGCTGACTCGCGGGACCTACGCCTACGACTTCGGCGACACCGCGCATCTCACCCCGCTGATGAAGATGCACACGCTGGGCTCCAGCTTCATGCCGCCCGGCTTCCACGCCGGCGGCCTGCGCTATCACGGCATGGCGCCGCTGGTGAGCCACGCCAAGGAGCTCGGCCTGATCGAGGCGAAGGCCGTGCACCAGAACCCGTGCTTCGAGGCCGGCCTGTTGTTCGCCCGCAGCGAGGGCATCGTGCCGGCGCCTGAATCGACGCATGCGGTCCGCGCCGCCGTCGACGAGGCGCTCGCCGCCAAGGCCGAGGGCAAGCCGCGCACCATCCTGTTCAACCTGTCCGGCCACGGCCATTTCGACATGCAGGCCTACACGGACTACCTGTCGGGCAAGCTGGAGGACCGCGACTACGACGCCGCAGCTCTCGAGGCCTCGCTCGACGCCCTGCCGAAGGTGGCGGCGGAGTAGGACGAGGAGCGGCGCTGTAAAACATGGCACGGCGCCCGCGCTCCTTCTCCCCGCGCGCGGGCAGAAGGTCGGGATGAGGGGGCTTTGCAGCAGGGCAGTGACTCGCGGAAACGCCCCCTCACCCGGATTTCACGCCCGACGGCGCGAAATCCGACCTCTCCCCGCACGCGGGGAGAGGTTAAGACGAGTACGCCCTGCAATCTTCGGACGCACCTAACAACCGCAAGCTGCGCGCCCCTCTCATTTTACCGCCGACCAAGCTTGAATTCCGCGACGAAATGGATCATATAGACGGCAGAGCGGATTGACCGACCTCCGGTTGGTCCCCCATGGGCCGCGTGAACGAAACAATCAACGGTTTCGGCCCGATCCGCCACCCGAAGGCAGCCCAGACCACGCGGGATGTCCCGTTCATCCGCTGCACGCGGCGCGCCAGAGCTGCGCCCGGGCCCTATCGCAGAACAGAAAGCACCCTTTGACTTCCTTCCAGGGATTTGGACTGGCCGAGCCGATCGCTCGCGCCCTCGTCGACGAGAACTACGTCACCCCCACTCCCATCCAGGCCCAGACGATCCCCCTCGCCCTCCAAGGGCGTGACGTGATCGGGATCGCCCAGACCGGCACCGGCAAGACCGCCGCCTTCGCGCTGCCGATCCTCGACCGCCTGCACACCGACCCGAAGCCGACCATCCGCAAGAGCTGCCGCGTCCTGGTGCTCAGCCCGACCCGCGAGCTCTCGGGCCAGATCCTCGACAGCTTCCGGGCCTATGGCCGCCACATGAAGGTCGCTTCCGACCTCGCCATCGGCGGTGTCTCGATGGGCCGCCAAGTGCGCGCCGTGCTGCCCGGCCTCGACGTGATGGTCGCCACCCCGGGCCGCCTCCTCGACCTCGTGAACAGCAACGCCCTGCGGCTCAATGCCGTCGAGGTGCTGGTGCTGGACGAGGCCGACCGCATGCTCGACATGGGCTTCATCCACGACATTCGGAAGATCGTGTCGAAGCTCCCGAAGGATCGGCAGACGCTGTTCTTCTCGGCCACCATGCCGCAGCAGATCGCCGAGCTCGCCGCCCAAATGCTGCGCGACCCGGCCCGCGTGTCGGTGACCCCGGCCGCCTCCACGGCCGAGCGCATCGACCAGCGCATCGTCCATGTCGACAAGGCGGCGAAGCCGCAGATCCTCGCCGAGGTGCTCGCGAGCGAGCCGATCGACCGCTGCCTCGTCTTCACCCGCACCAAGCACGGCGCCGACAAGGTCGTCCGCGGCCTCGACAAGGCCGGGATCGCGGCCGCCGCCATCCACGGCAACAAGTCGCAGAACCAGCGCGAGCGCGTGCTGGCGGCGTTCCGCACCGGCGAGGTGCGGATCCTGATCGCCACCGACATCGCGGCCCGCGGCATCGACGTCGAGGGCGTGTCGCACGTCGTCAACTACGACCTGCCGAACATCCCCGAGAGCTACGTCCACCGCATCGGCCGCACCGCACGGGCCGGCGCCGAGGGCATCGCGATCTCGTTCTGCGACAGCGAGGAGCTGCCGTTCCTGCGCGACATCGAGAAGCTGATTCGCTTCGCCATCCCGGCGACCGACCGCCGCACCGGCGGCCGTCCGCTGCCGGCCTCGCGGTCCGGCCAGCAGGAGGCGCGCGGCCGCAACGGCGGTGGGTCCCGCAGGGGCGGCGAGTCCCGGCCCGACGGGGAGCCGCGCCGCGCGAGCGGCGAGACACGCCGCGACGGCGGCCGTGGCCGCATGCCGGATCGCGACCGGAGCCGTGGCGAGCAGCCGCGGCGGGAGCGTGACGAGGCGACCCGCGCGGCGCCGCAGCATCCGCACCGCGAGCCCCGCGAGGCGGGCCGCCGGTCGGATCGCCAGCCGGAGAACCGGCACCGCGGCCAGCAGGCGCAGCCGAATCGCGACCACCAGGCGCAGCCGCAGCGCACCCGTTCGTACGATCCGCGCGCCGAGCGACCGGCCGTGCAGGGCCAGCAGCGCCCGAACGGCCAGGACAAGGGCGGCCGGCCGCATCGCAACGGCGGTCACCACCCGGCCCCGGTGCGCGTCGGGGCGCCGCTCGCCGAGCGTCCGGCCCAGCGGACCAGCGGACCCGCCGTGGAGGCCGCGCTCGATCAGGTGGCGTTCCTGCGTCGGGGCACGCCGGGCCGCCGCGACACCGGACACAGCGTCGAGCGCTGAAATTCATCGGAGCACAGCGATGGCGAAAGAAGAGCTGATCGAATTCGAGGGACTGGTCACCGAAATCCTGCCGGACACGCGCTACCGGGTGACGCTGGATACGGGCCACGAAATCATCGCCTACACGGCCGGCAAGATGAAGAAGAACCGCATCAAGACGCTCGCGGGCGACCGCGTGATCGTCGAGATGTCGCCCTACGACCTCGAGAAGGGCCGGATCATCTTCCGTCACAAGGAGGCCAACTCCGGCCCCGGTGGCGCCCGCCGACCGCCGCAGCGTCAGCAGTTCCGCCGTCGCTGATCCGTCGCCGCCGGTCTCCCGGCGGCCCTGACCGCCACGGGGCGGCCGCGTGCCGTTCCGCCGCGGCGTCCGGGAGGGGGAGAAAGGCAAGACCATGCGACTGTTCATGTTCGAGTCGGAGACCGCGAGCGACCTGCGGGCCTTCGCGGGCGACTCCTCCGGCAGCAAGCTCCCCGAGCGGCTCGGCCCGTGGCTCTCGACCGGGGTCGTGCGGCCGGACCGCGATCCGCCGCACAAGCTGTCGCGGACCGCGATCGAGAAAGCGATCGCCTCGGCCGGCTACCAGCTCTTTCGGATGAAGCCGACCGAGGCGGCGAGCGCCGCCAAGACGGCCGCCAAGCCGGGCGCCAAAGCCCCCGCGGCAAAGCCGGCCGCCGCCAAGACGACTGTCTCCAAGCCGGCGGCGAGCGCGGTCACGACCAAGAAGGCGCCGGCCAAGCCGGCCGCCGCGCGCAAGCCGGCAGCCGTGAAAGCCTGACGGCGTTCGGGGCGACGCCGCGTCCGCACCGCACGGTCGAACGTCGACGGCATCACCGTCGACGCGACGTCCCGCGGCGCGACATCTCGGCGCGTTGCTTACAGTGAAACCGGTCGGGCGAGCCGGGCAGCGGCCCGGATCGGCCCCCCCCCCCAAAAAAAACGGCGCAGCCGAATGGCAGCGCCGCGACGAGGCACGAGAGCGTCGCGCAAGCTGGCGCCGACAAAGCCCTCGAAGAGAATTCGGGCCGACTTACGAGAAAGCCCGCCGAGGCGGGCTTTCGGGCAGTGCAGGCTCAGACGGCCCGAAGCTGGTCGGCCGAGCTCTTGCCCGTACGACGGTCCTGGGTGAGCTCGTAGGACAGCTTCTGGCCTTCACGCAGATTGGTCATGCCAGCGCGCTCGACGGCGCTGATATGAACGAACACGTCCTTCCCGCCATCGTCCGGCTGGATGAAGCCGTAACCCTTCTGCGCGTTGAACCACTTCACGGTGCCAGTGCTCATGGACGTCCTTTCGACTGACGAGCAGGTCTAGGTCCGCGGACAGCGAGCCGCCCGCGGCGGGTTTCTCGAGTGTTCAGTCAGATCTCGTCGGTCAGTCGCAGGAACGGGGCCCGCATACATGGCCAAGTCGTTCGGCCGAAACTTCGATCCAATCTGATTATCATGACTTGAAACGGGCACAATCCGTCGCCCGCCGGTTCGGCAAATTTTTTTCGCGACGCCCCCTGTTTAGGCATGCCGCCGAATTGGGCTCGGCCGCGCAGGGGCAATCCCATTTCGCCAAGCAATGACAGATCACCGAAAGCGTATGGTTTTCGATTGATCGGTTCCCATGGAAGCACCTCCGTCACGCCCTGTCGTTACATTATTCACCGCTCCCGATCGTCTCCGTCGCGGCCGTGTCGCGGCTCGAGTCGCGGCTCGCGTCGCGACCCGCATCACGCCGCGCGGATGAGGGCCAATGCGGATCTTGACCGAGATCAGGGCGCGCGCCCGACGCCATGGCTCATGAGGCGAAACCCGGCGGCTCGCACCCCCGCGACCGTCCGCTGCCGACACGTACCCGATCGCATCTCGACCCACCCCCCGCACCGGCCGTCCCGCGACAGCGGTATCCGCGGCCCGACACTTGCAAGGACGAAGGCGAATGCCGGGGCGCAGCTTTCTCGGACACTCGACCAATCTGGTCGGCCTGCCGACCGATCTCGTCGCGAGCTGCGCCTTCAACGAGCACCCGGTTCCGTTGCGGATCTCGGGGGTGCGGGAGATGAACCGGAGCCTGTTCGAGATGCTGTCGCACGCCCCGGACCTGCCCGACGCCGGGATCGCCTTCGCCAGCTACATGATGGCGATGTTCGGTCTCGACCCGGAGCAGCAGGAGCCCGAGCCGGACGGCCGGCCGCGCGGGCCGCGCCGCTACCGCTCGTCGTTCCTGCGCCTGATCAAGGGCTGGGGCTACGATTCGAACAGCCCGGAGGGCGCCGTGATGAAAGGCTGGGTGGAGAGCCGCTTCGGCATCTTCCCGACCTTCCACAAGCAGATCATCGACCGCACCACGGGCGACGGCTGGACGACCTATGTCGAAGAGAAGATGTCGAGCCGATTCCACAACAACGCGATCTTCACCCAGCTCGACCTCGTCTACGAGTTCTGCCAGTGGGCGCTCGCCACCATGGTGGCGCCGGGCAAGAGCCACGTGACGCTCTATCGCGGCGTCAACGATTTCGACGAGCATCAGATCGTCGAGCGCGCCGACAAGCGCAACGCCGTGGTGCGCATGAACAACCTGGCCTCGTTCACGTCGGAGCGCGACGTCGCCGACTGCTTCGGCGACATCATCCTGACCGCGCAGGTGCCGGTGGCCAAGATCGCCTTCTTCAACACGCTGCTCGCCCGCCATCCGCTCAAAGGCGAGGGCGAGTATCTGGTGATCGGCGGTGATTATCGCGTGAAGGCGAGCTACGTTTAGGATCAGGCATGCTGGCACCGACCCTGGACGACCGGGCGCTCGGCGCCTTCCTGGGTCTCGCCGTGGCCGACGCGCTCGGCGGCACCGTGGAGTTCATGACCAAGGGTGAGATCGCCACGCGCTACGGCGTGCACGATCGCATCGTCGGCGGCGGCTGGCTGCGGTTGGCCGCCGGCCAGGTCACCGACGACACCGAGATGGCGCTGGCGCTCGGCCGCTCGCTGATCCGCAAGGAGACGCTCGACCTCCAGGATCTGTGCGAGGAGTTCGCCCGCTGGCTGCGCTCCGGGCCGATCGACGTCGGCAACACCTGCCGGCGCGGCATCCGCCGCTTCCTCACCGAGGGCTCGGTGCAGGGGCCGTTCTTCGACGGCGACGCCGGCAACGGCGCGGCGATGCGGCTCTTGCCGGTCGCGCTCGCCACGCTCGGATGTCCGGAGATCGGCGCCGAGTGGTGCGTCGCGCAGGGCCGCACCACGCATCACCACCCGTTGTCGGACGCCGCCTCGCTGACGCTGCTGACGATGCTGCACCGGCTCCTCGCCGGCGCCCGGCGCGACGAGGTTCGCGACATCGCCGACGCGCTCGTCGCCCAGCATCGCGGCTTCCGCTACGAGGTCTCGCCGGGACAATCGAGCGCCTATGTGGTCGACACGCTACGCACCGTGCTGCACTTCTACTTCACCACGACGACGTTCCAGGAGGCGGTGGTGAAGACCGTGAACCAGGGCGGCGACGCCGACACGACAGGCGCCATCGTCGGCATGCTGGCCGGCGCCACCTACGGGGTCGACGCGATTCCCGCGAGCTGGCTCAAGCGGCTCGACCGCGAGGTCGCGGTCGAGATCCGCAACCAGGCGCCGCGGCTCCTCGGCATCGCCGCGACGCTGCGGGCCAGGGCGGCTCATCCGCCGCGCGAGCCCGCCGCGCCGGAGCTGCCGACGCCGCTGCCGTTCGCGCCGGCGAACAAGCCGCGGCCTTAGCCACAGGACTCGGGCCGTAGGATGGGCAAAGGCGCGGCAGCGCCGTGCCCATGCAGTCGATGTGATCAGCTCGAAGCGTCGGCGCGAGACGGCGTGGGCCCGCCGCGTGCCGCGGCTTTGCCCACCCTACCAGGCTCCAGCTTGTGAGAACCGCGTCCGCGCCTCAGCCGAACTTGAACAGCACGCCGTAGCCGCCGCGCGGATAGGTCCAGGTGATGTCGCCATTGTCTTCGGCCAGCACCCGGCAGGTGCCGCATTCC
Source organism: Rhodoplanes sp. SY1 (assembly GCF_046000175.1). Classification (NCBI taxonomy): domain Bacteria; kingdom Pseudomonadati; phylum Pseudomonadota; class Alphaproteobacteria; order Hyphomicrobiales; family Nitrobacteraceae; genus Rhodoplanes; species Rhodoplanes sp. SY1. The sequence continues at coordinate 12,690 of NZ_JBEOMB010000044.1, read as the reverse complement.
ATGCAGCCGTCGTGCGCCACCTCGACCTGGCCCTTGTCGTTCTGCGTGTAGCAGTGCGCCGGGCAGACCTTCACCAGCGCCAGCAGCTCGGGCGACGGCGTCTCGTGCGGCTTGATGGTGATGTGCGGGTTGCCGGAATCGACCCGGTAGCGGTTCTGGTAGAGCTTGTCTTCCACCTTGACTTCGGGCTCGGTCGTCATCGGGCGCCTCCGGGTGCGAGTGGGGGTACGAAGGTGGTCGCGTCGGTGATCGAACTCATCGCCACGCCCGCGCGATCTTGACGACGTCGCCCACCAGTCCGGTGAGCGAGCGCGCCGCGAGCACGGACTTGAAGGTCCGCTTCTCGGCCTCGATCTTGGGCGTGCCGTCGACCCGCACGAAGTTCTCCATCGCCTTGGCGACGAGCTGCGGGTAGGTCAGGAAGAAGTTCTGGGTGTTGTGGTGGAGGAGCCCGGGAAGGTCCTTGTACTTCTTCAGGTCCTTCATCACGAACGACTCGGTCAGGCGGGTCCGGTAGAGCGCCAGGTTGCGCTTGGTCGGCTCGGCCCCCTGCTGCTTCAGGTCGGCGATCGCCTCGCCCGCCATCTGGCCGGAGGCGAGCGCGAGGTTCGAGCCCTCACGATGCACCGCGTTGTTGAGCTGGGCCGCGTCGCCGCACACCACCCAGCCGTCGCCGGCGAGCTCCGGCACGGCCCGGTAGCCGCCCTCCGGGATCAGATGGCCGGCATACTCCTTCACCTCGGAACCCTCGATCAGCGGCGCCACGGAGGGATGCTTCTTGAAGTTCTCCAGCAGCTCGTAGGGCGCGTAGTTGTTCTTGGCGAAGTCCGACACCAGGCAGCCGATGCCGATCGAGATGCTCTCGCGGTTGGTGTAGATGAAGCCCATCCCGGCCATGCCCTTGGAGATGGTGCCGGCCGCCTCGATGACGACGCCCTCGTCGCCCTTCAGGTTGAAACGCGCCTCGATGGTCTCGCGCGGCAGGAAGTGCATCTCCTTGACGGCGAGCGCGACGTTCTCACGCTTCGGCCGCTCGCGCAGGCCGGCGCGGGTGCCGAGCAGGCCGTTGACGCCCTCGGCCAGCACCACGACGTCGGCGAAGACCTCGCCGTCGCGCCGGTCGGTGCGCACGCCGACCACCTTGCCCTTCGCGTCCTTCAGCAGCTCGAGCGCGGTCGTCTCGGTGAGCACGACGGCGCCGGCGTCGCGGACGTGGCGCGAGAACCAGCGGTCGAACTGCGAGCGGATGATGGTGTAGCGGTTCGGCCGCTCCTCGTTGAACTCGTCGTTGCGGTGATGCAGCCCGGTGTGTGACGTCTCGCTCATCATCCAGAAGCGCTGCTCGATCAGATGGCGCTCGAGCGGCGCGTCCTCGCGGAATTCGGGGATCAGCTTCTCCACCTGGGCCGCGTAGAGGATGGCGCCCTGCACGTTCTTCGAGCCGGCATACTCGCCGCGCTCGAGCTGCAGCACCTTCAGGCCGCGCTTGGCCATCGTGTAGGCCGCGGCGTTGCCGGCCATGCCGGCCCCCACGACGATCGCGTCGAACTTCTCGGTCATGGCGCGGTTTCCCTCAGCTCGCGATGCGATCGCGGATATGGGCCGACAGGCGGTGACGGAACGCCTCGGTGAGCTGCGGCAAGAGATGCAGCGCGTCGGTGACGACGCCGATATGGGCGAAGTCGAAGATCGGCGCGTTCTTGTCGGTGTTGATGGCGACGATCAGGTCGGCCCCCTCGACGCCGACCCGATGCTGGATCGCGCCCGAGATGCCGGCCGCGATGTAGAGCTTCGGCCGGATGGTCTTGCCGGTCTGGCCGATCTGCCGCTCGGCCGGCTGCCAGCCCTTCTGCACCAGCGGGCGCGAGCAGCCGTACTCGGCGCCGAGCACGGAGGCGAGCTGGGTGACGAGCTGGAAGTTCTCCGGCGAGCCGAGGCCGAGGCCACCGGCCACCACCACGTCCGCATAGGCGAGGTTCGACTTCGCCTGGTCGCGGTCCGGGATGAACTTCAGCACCTTGGTGACGATGTCCTCCTCGGCCATCGCGAGCGGATGCTCGACGAGGCGGCCGAGCGGGCGCTCGACGCGCTCCGGCATCGGCATCACGCGCGGCCGGATGGTCGCCATCTGGGGCCGGAAGTTGAGCGTGTAGATGGTGCACAGGAGCGAGCCGCCGAAGGTCGGGCGGGTCGCGGCGAGCGAGCCGTCGGGGTCGACGTCGAGGGCCGTGCAGTCGGCGGTGAGGCCCGTTGCCAGCGTGGTCGCCACCGAGCCGGCGAGGTCGCGGCCGAGCGTCGTCGCACCGAGCAACAGGATCTCCGGCTTGAAGGTCTCGACCGCCTCGGTGAGCGCCTTGGTGTAGGGATCGTTGCGGTAGTCGGCGAAGACCGGGTTGGTCACCGTGTAGACGAGATCGGCGCCGTAGCAGGCGGCCTCCTGGGCGGCCGCGAGCGTCGCCTCGCCGGGCGGCCCGATTATCACGCCGGCGAGCTCGACCTTGAGCTTGTCGGCGAGGATGCGGCCGGCGCCCATCAGCTCCCAGGAGACCGGGTGGACGTGCCCGCGCTCCTGCTCGATGAACACCCAGACGTGCTTGTGATTCCGGAACCGCTCCGGCAGCTCCTTCTTCATCGAAGCGCGGCCACCGGCGGCGGGGGCGGGTTTCTGCTCGGCCATCGTGGTCTCCGGATCGGGTTGAGGGTGCCGCTGGTCAGTAGCCGCGGGCGAGCGTGGTCAGCTCTTCCTCGAGCGTCGGGCGATGCGCGAACAGCGCGTCGATCAGCGTCTCGGGCAGCAGCGTCTTGTGCTGCTCCTTCGGGGTCGCCTTGAGCTGGGCCTGCGACACCTCGATGATCTTGGCCTTCTCGGAGCGCGGCGTCGGCGCGAACACGCGCTTCACCACGGTCGGCGAGCCGCGCAGGCCGCAGCGCGTCACGTCCTCGATGCCGGCGTCCTTGGCGCTCCAGGTGACGATCTCGGCGCGGGCGGCGCGCAGCGCGTCGGGCAGCGAGCCGCGGCGGATCTCGTTGGTGCCTTCCAGCATGGTGATCAGGCAGGGCAGCGCGGTCTTGAGCGCCTGGACGCCCCCCTCGGCGCGGCGCTCGACGTCGATGCTGCGGCCGGCGAGGTCGAGGGCCGAGACCTTCGACACGTAGGTGAGCTGGTTGAGCCCGAGCCGCTTGGCGATGCCGGGGCCGACCTGGGCGGTGTCGCCGTCGATCGTCTGCTTGCCGGTGAAGACAATGTCGACGGGCTCGTAGGTCTCGCCGATCTTCTTGATCGCGGTGGCGAGCGCGAACGAGGTCGCCAGCGTGTCGGAGCCGGCGAAGAACCGGTCGGTGAGCAGCACGGCGCGGTCGGCCCCGAAGGTCAGCGCCTTGCGCAGGCTCTCCTCGGCCATGGGCGGGCCCATGGTGAGGATCGTCACGGTGCCGCCGTGCTGGTCGCGCAGGCGAAGCGCCTCCTCGACCGCGAACAGGTCGTAGGGGTTGATGATGGTCGGCACGCCCTGCCGCATGATGGTGTTGGTGACCGGATGGACGCGGATCTGCGCCGAGTCCGGGACCTGCTTGATGCAGACGACGATGTGCATGGCGGTCTCGCTCACGTGTGGGTCGGGGCCGGTGTGATCATGTCCAGCCCGGCCCGGCTCGCTTGGTCTCGCCACGGCTCGGCGCGTCGCGCCGCGGCGCGGCTCACTTCAGATCGTCGAGAGGAACAAAGTTCTTCGGCGCCTTCGGCTCGACCGCCTCCTTCAGCACCTTGAACACGCGCTTCTCCAGCGGCGAGGAGGCGGCGAACTCCTCGTAGGCGCGCTCCAGCACGCTCTTGCAGCGGGCGAGCGCGATCATGTCGGGGATGCCGTCGAGCTCGTCGCCCGAAAGGTACTCGCCCATCCGCTTGAGGATGTGCAGGCGCGCGACGTTGACGACCTGAGGGTCGTAGGCGACGCCGAGGATCTGGAAGAACTCTTCCGCCGACTCGGCCTTCCGCAGCTTCGCCATCGCGTCCGGCACGACGACGCCGTGGTTTCCACACATGCTCATTGCAGCGCCTCCTCGACACGCCGGATCGGGGTCTTGACCTCGCGCCAGATGGCGCGCAGCGCGTCCTCGCCCACCGGCCCCTTGACAGCGACGGCCCGCTCTCGCACCCGCGCCAGGATGGCCGGCAGCTCGTGCTCCTCGGCCGGCAGGCGCAGTTCGGCGAGCGACATGGCGATCGCCGCCAGCCCCGAATGCTTGCCGATGGTGATGCGATGGGCGCGGCCGAGCAGGCCGGGATCGAGCGCCTGGTAGGTGCGGTGATCCTTCAGGAGCCCGTCGACATGGATGCCGGACTCGTGGGTGAAGATGTGGTCGCCGACGATCGCCTTGTCGACCGGGATCGGCCGCGCCGCGGCGGCCGCCACCACGGCGGCGACGTCGGCGAGCTTCTCGAACACGGCCCCCGTATCCCGCCCATAAAGCTGCTTGAGCGCCACCGCGACCTCCTCCAGCGGCGCGTTGCCGGCGCGCTCGCCCAGCCCCATCACGGTGACGGAGGCATGCGTCGCGCCGGCCTGCACGGCGGCGAGCGTGTTGGCGGTGGCGAGCCCGAGGTCGTCGTGGCCGTGGAACTCGATCTCGAGGTCGGTCGCGGCACGCACGGCCGAGACCAGCGCGCGGGTGGTGAAGGGATCGAGGACGCTGAGCGTGTCGGCGATGCGGAAGCGCCGGGCGCCGGCGGCCTTCGCGGCCGCCACCACCTGCGCCAGGAACGTCACGTCGGCGCGGGACGAATCCTCGCCGCCGACCGCGACCTCGAGACCATGCGCGCGGGCGTAGCCGACCACGTCGGCCAGCATGGCGAGGCCGGCCTCGCGGCCGCCCTTGATCTTGGCGGCGATCTGCACGTCCGACACGGGCAGCGACACGTTGACCATCGAGACGCCGGCGGCGAGCGCCGCGTCGACGTCCTCGCGGCGCATGCGGCACCAGGCGATGGCGGTGAGCGGCAGCTTCGCCTCGACGACGGCACGGATCGCCGCGATCTCCTGCGGGCCCATCGCCGGCGTGCCGGCCTCGACCTCGGGGACGCCGGCCGCGGCGAGCGCACAGGCGATCGCCACCTTCTCGTCGGCCGTGAAGGCGACGCCCGGCGCCTGCTCGCCGTCGCGCAGCGTCGTGTCGTTGAGGACGACACGGGGCGCACGACTGTCGGGCGTCGTCGGGGCGGCGACGGATCGGGTCATCGGTTCACTCCTCAGGCCGCGGGATCGAGGGCGTCGGCCCGCAGTTCGGCAATCACGTCGCTCACGCAATCGACGGTGCGTGCGATGTCGTCCGCCGTGGTGTCGCGCGACAGCGAGAAGCGCACGACGCCGCGGGCGAACCGTTCCGGCACGCCCATGACCCGCACCACGTGCGAGGGCTCGACCGAGCCGGCCGCACAGGCGGAGCCCGACGACACGGCGATGCCGCGGCGATCGAGCAGGCGCACGACCGCCTCGCTCTCGACCTCGGCGAAAGCGATGCTGGTCGTGTTGGCGACGCGAGAGTCTGGATCGCCGAGCACTCTTGCCTCGGCGATCCGGGCGAAAAGCCCGGCCTCCAGAGAGTCTCGCAACGCCGCGATCCGGGGGGTGTCGGACGGGAGCCGCTCGGCCGCCAGCGCACAGGCGGCGCCGAGCGCGACGATGCCGGGCACGTTCTCGGTGCCGGCGCGCCGACCCCGTTCCTGTGCTCCGCCGATCGTCTGGGCGCCGAGCCTCACGCCACGACGGACATAGAGCGCACCGACACCCTTCGGCGCGCCGAGCTTGTGTCCGGAGAGCGAAAGAAGATCAATCATCCTTTCGGCGACCCCCAGCGGCAGCCGACCGACCGCCTGGACGGCGTCGGTGTGAAAGAGCGCGCCGGCGGCCTTGGCCTGCGCGGCCAGATCGGCGACCGGAAAGATCGTGCCGGTCTCGTTGTTGGCCCACATGATCGAAGCAAGCGCAGTGCGCATCGACAGCGCCGCCGCGTAGGCGTCGCGGTCGATGCGGCCACGGCCGTCGACCGGAATCTCGTGCACGACGAGGCCGCGGGTCTTCGTCAGCGACGCGCAGAGCGTCTTGACGGCCGGGTGCTCGACCGCGCTGATCACGACCTCGCTGCGACCGGTCGTCGCGCCCCCTGCCCCGGCGGTCGCGGCGAGCGCGCCCAGGATCGCGAGCGAGTCGCTCTCGGTGCCGCCCGACGTGAACACGATCTCGTCCGCATGCACGGCGCCGACCAGCGCCCGCACCTGCTCGCGAGCCGTCGTCACGGCCGTCTTGGCGGATGCGCCGAAGGAATGCGCCGAGGACGGATTGCCGAAGACCTCGGAAAACATCGGCAGCATCGCCTCGAGCACGCAGGGATCGACCCGCGTGGTGGCGTTGTTGTCGAGGTAGACGGGGGTCATCGGGCGCCCTGCTCTCTCTGGTCTAAGCGGCCGGGACGACGCGGATCGGGAAGCCGAGCTTCGCCATCAGCCGGCCCTGCACGCCCTGGATCGTCACCGAGGCGAGGACGCAGCCGACGCAGTTGCCGGTCAGCTTCACATGGACGGTGGTGCCCTCGATCTTCACGAGCTCGCAGTCGCCGCCGTGCTTCTGGATGTTGGGACGCAGCTCGGCGACCGCGTCGGCGATGAGCTTTTCACGCAGCGCCGCGGCCGCGGCCGGATCGAGGACGGGCGGCGCAGCCGGGATCTCGGAGGCGGGAAGCGTTCCGTGCATGGGACCGCGCTCCTCAGCCGAACGACTTGCCGCAGGAGCAGCTCGACGCCGCGTTCGGGTTCTCGAACGTGAAGCCCTTGCCGGCGAGCGTCTCGGTGAAGCCGATGGTGAGGCCCGCGACGAGCGGCTGCGACTGCGGATCGACGAACAGCTTCACGCCGCCCGACTCGATCACGGCATCGTCGGGGCGCGGCGCGGCGTCGAGGCCGATCATGTACTTGTTGCCGGCGCAACCGCCCGTCTCGATCATCACCCGCAAGCCCGCGTCGGGCTTGCCGGCGCGCGACATCGCGGTCTTCACGGCGGCGGCGGCTTCGGTCGACAAGGTGATCATCTCGGGGGGCTCCTTCCAGCTCCGGCTGGAGGACCGATCAGCAACTGCCGTGCCAGCGCCGCGGACGCTCGAGATATGCCGACAACTCAACGGTTTCTGCGATCGCGCTGGACCCGCGGCGGCGCCCGCGTCGGCCCGCCGTCGCAAAGCCGACACGCCCTGCGGACGACGCATGTCGGGTTTGTCGCAAGCGCCGTCCTCGTCATGGCCGGGCGCGTCCCGGCCATCCACGTCCTGCGCGGCGCATGTCAGAAAGGACGTGGATGCCCGCGACGAGCGCGGGCATGACGGAGACCGGATGACGGGTGGCCAAGCTGTTCGCTGGCCACATGGTTCGAGACGCGCGACTGCATCGCGCTCCTCACCATGAGGGGAAGAGCCGTCGCCCGGATGGAGCGAAGCGCAGTCCGGGGTGGCCTCGTGGCCCGGCCTCCGCATTCCGCTGCGCTTCATGCGGGCTACGAGAGAGCGGGCTACGAGAGCACGCGCCTCACGACAGCGGCGGCGGCGCGTCGCGGCGGGCGCGGGCGAGGCGGCTCTCGCCGGTCTCCTCGCCGAAGCAGGCCTCGAAATCGGCGCAGTGCGAGCACACCGGCGTCGCACACATCACGAAGCCGTCGGTCTCGCACATGGTGCGATAGAAGAACCGCTTCCAGCGCATGTTGCGGGTGTTCTTCGCGGCGAGCGCGCCAAAATGCCGCTGCAGCAGCCGGGTCAGCTCGCCGCGGTCGCGCAGGCCCAGATCCTCCCACAGATGATTGGGCTCGACGGCGCGGCGGGCCACCATGGCGGCGAGCCAGCGGGCGTCCTCGTCGTCGCGGCTCGCATAGGCGCGCAGGAGGTCGTGCACCATCGCGACCTCGTCGTCGTGCGGCACCGTCTCGCCGTCGTCGGGACGCAGCAGGATGGTGGCGCCGGGAAAGCGGCGCCCGACCAGGCGCTTCAGCTCGGCCGCCGAGAGGCCGAGCCGCAGATGCACGGCGCCGCCCTCCGACGCCGCGACGGCGATCAGCGACGCGAACACGTGCGCGTCGAAGTCGTCGTCGTCGTGGATGCTGACCTCGGCCGGCCACCAGCCGGTGAGCCCGCGATAGATGGCGGCGGCGCTGCGGGCCCCGCAGGCCGCGTCGCGGCAGAAGCCGGGCGGGACCGGGCCAGCGTGGACGGGCGAGGCCGCGGGTGCCATGGCGTCAGGCCGCCGCGAGCGCGCCGGCCGGAACGTGGGTCTGGCAGTTCTTGGGGCAGACCCGGGCACAGGCACCGCAGCCGATGCAATTGCCGGCCTGGTGCAGCACCATCACCTTGCGGACGAACTCCTCGTCGTCATCGTCGTCGCCCGAGCAGGCGACCAGCTCGTCGTCGTCGTTGACCCCCATCAGGTTCATCACGTCGCGCGAGCACACCTTGAAGCAGCGGCCGCAGCCGATGCACTTGTTGCCGTCGATGGCGGTGATGTAGGCGGGCTCCCAGGGGCTGCCGTCGCGGGTCGTGAACATGTCGCTGTCTCCTTCGCGGCGGCGCCGCGCTGACGACGCGGCGCCTCAGGCGCGCGCGACCTCGGGAAATTTCTCGATGATGGCCGTGCAGGCGGCGACCTGCTTGGTGCCCTCGGCGGCGAGCGCCGCCAGGCTGTCGAAGCCGAAGCGATGCACGTCACGCAGATGCTTGGTGAGCACCACGAGCCGGCCGGTGGTGAGGATCATCCGGCCGAAGCCCTCGTGATGCATTTTCATCATCGGGCTGGCGACGAGTCCGGTGCCCTGCTCGATGGCCAGCCCGATGGCGCCGTAGAACTGCTCGATGCGCCACAGCACGTCGGGATCGGGGTCGCCCATGATCGGCATGGCGCGACGCTGCTCCTTGGTGACGATGTAGGCGGCGAGAATCTGCGCGTCGGACTTGCCGTCCCAGGCGCCGTAGGAGTCCTGCGCCCGGATCAGCCGGACCAGGCTCTGCAGGAACGGCGTCGCCAGCGCCTCGAGGTCGGCGACGGCCGGGTCGCGGGCCGTGGTGGTGTCGGTCATCGTGCGGGCTCCGGGCTCACTCGTCGTCGTCGACGAAGGACGGCTTGTCGCCGGCGAGGCCGGCATTCGCCAGCACCTTGCGCAGCCATGGGGGCGGTGCGCCCTCCAGCATCACGCGGGTGCGCTCCAGCACCGCGTCGATCGGCTGCGCCGGCATTTTGATGGGATGGATCTTGGCCGCCACCACCTTTGCCGCGGACGGCCCGCCGATGGCGACGCAGAACAGCAGGTGACAGCCCTTCAGCGCATCGACCTTCGGGGTGATGCGATCCTCGCCGTCGGTCTGGTGCTTGCCCTGCTCGTCCGACACGTCGTCGCACGTGATGGTCTCGACGTGAGTCCAGCCCTGCGCCGTCACGTCGTAGACCGTGAAGCAGCGGGCCGAGCCGAAATGGGCGTTCAGCCCCTTCCGGTCCTGGGTGGCGATCGCCACCCGCACGGCGCCGGCCGATCCGGCCGGTGCGGTTTCGTCCTGATCAATGATGCGCAACTTGCGAATGGCCGACATGGGTCTCTCCACGATCCCGGAACGGGTCGAGACTCTCGGGGGTGTTGATGCGCTGGTGCGCCTGGAAGATGTTCGCGGCCTCGATGATCTGGTCGCGAACGCCGTCGTAGAGAACGGTGCGGCGATGCTGGCTGCCGAGCCGATCGAAGATCGGGAAGCCGACCCGCATCAGCGGCACGCCGAGCCGCTCCTCGGCCTGGCGGCCGTGGCTGTGGGTGACGAGAAGGTCGCAGCCCGCAGCCCCGGCGAGCTGCTCGAAGTCGTCGAGATCGCCGACCGTGACGGTCTCGGCCGGCACGTGCTCGAGGATCGACGAATGCCCCGTGGTGGTGACGGCGGTGACGATCTCGGCCCCCATCCCGCCGAAGAAGGTGGCGAGCTGATAGAGATGATCGGGCTCGGCCGCGACGGCGACGCGCTTGCCGCCGAAGTGGAAGTGGCCGTCGAGCATCGCGTCCTGCAGACGGCTGCGGGCGCGGCGCAGCTTCGCCGGCACGGGCCGGCCGGAGATTTTCGACAGGAGCGCGACGAAGCGGTCGCTCGCCTCCAGCGCGCCGAGCGTGTCCAGCACCGTGAACGGCACGCCGCCGATCGCCGACAGCCGCTCCGCCGCGCGGCGCACGTGGCGGCCGATCGCGATGCAGTGAGCGGCGTCGCCGACGCCGCGGATCGCCTCGACGGTCGTGCCGCCATAGGTGGTCGGGATCCAGCGCCCCGGCACGGTGCCGTCGAGCGAGCCGGAGATGTCCGGCACGATCACGGGCTCGAGCCCGAAGCTCTCCACCGTGTCACGGATGTGGTCGATGTCGGCCACGGTGTGGTGCCAGCCCGGAAGGATCGCGACCTTGGTGGCGGAGCGCGCCGTCTCGGCCGCGACCGGCTGGACGAGGCCGTCGATCAGCGCCGCCACGGCCTTGCCGTAGCCCTCCTCGATCGAGCCATCGAAGTCCGGCGTGTGGACCAGCAGCACGTCGGTACCGGCGAGCTCCTCGGCCCGCTTCTGCTTGATCTGCTTGATGTCGCCCCAAAAGTCCTCGCCGCGGGTCTCGACCAGCGCCGTCGTGCACACGCCGATCAGCTTCGGCTTGGTGCGGTTCTTCAGGTTGAGCAGCGCCTCCTCGAGGTGATCCGCGCCGCCCAGGATCGTCGCCACCTCGTCCATGGCGGTGGTCTGGAGCGGGATCGTCTCCTTGAAGTGGCGCACGAACAAGACGAGTGCGAACGACGTGCAGCCCTGGCTGCCGTGGAACAGCGGCATCGCCTCGGCGACGCCGAGGAACGCAAGCGCCGCGCCGAGCGGCTGCGACGACTTCAGCGGGTTGACGCTGGCGGCCTTCTGATGGGTCGTCACCGTGGCCATGGCTCAGTCGTCCCCGATGTCGTCGGCTTCGCGGCCGACGAACTTCTTCCGATGATGGGCGAGATAGGCCGTATCGGTGCCGTCGACCCGGCTCTCGGCGAACTTCTTCCGGTGCCGGGCCGCGAAGGAGTCGTCGGGCTCGACCATGCCGGGGAGAGGTGAAGAGGTGCCCGTCGCGGGGAATCTCACCACGGCCTCGATCAGGTTGCCGTCGGCGTCCCACGGCGCGGGGGTGCGCACCTGCTCCCAAATCGGATTCCGGAGGGCGATGTCGATCTGCTTCACCAGCTCGACCATGCCGTCGTAGCCGCCGTAGGGATGGACGCGCTCCTGGTTGATGTCGAGCCAGGGCGTCTTGGCCTTCAGCGCGATGAACTGGGTGCGGCCGCCCGACAGCATGATGTCGGCTTCGTCGTCGGCCAGCATCTTGTAGAGGTCGCGCGGAGCCATCGACTCGAACATGTGCGGGTCTTCCCGCATCAGGATTTTTATGCGCTCGCGGTCCTCGGTCGTGGACTTCTTCACCGAGGTGCCGACGATATCCATGCCGACTTCCATCAGCGCGGCGACCACCGACCACGACTTGACGCCGCCGGTGTTGAGCAGCACGCGCTTGCCGGCGAGTCGCGCCTTGTAGGGCTCGAGCCGCGCGAAGGCGCGCGCCTCCTCCTCGGTCACCAGCGCCTCGGTGCGCTCGATCAGATCGGCCGGCGCGCCGCGCGCGACCAGGAGCTTCGCCATCTGGCGCAGCGACTCGGAGGTGTCGAGCACGCCGTAGAACGAGCCCTCGAAATACGGGATGCCCCAGCGCTCCTGCATCTGGCGGGCGAGGCCGACCAGCGCGGTCGAGCACACCACCATGGTGGCGCGCGCCGTGTGGGCCGCTGCGATCTCGGCATAGCGGGCGTCGCCCGGCACGCAGGCGCGCACCTTGATGCCGAGCCGGTCGAGTAGCGGCTTCACCTGCCAGAACTCGCCGGCGAGATTGAACTCGCCCAGGATCACGACGTCGGTCGGGCCGACGTCGTCCGGTTCGACCGTGCCGATCACGTGGTCTAGCAGCGCCTGGCCGGCGATCTTGTTGCCGAGGTTCTTGGAGCCGACGAAGCCGGCGCTCTGCACCGGGATGACCGGCACGCCGTACTTGGCGGCCGCCGCCTTGCACACCGCGTCGATGTCGTCGCCGATCAGCGCCGTGACGCAGGTCGCGTAGACGAACACGGCGGCGGGCTCGAAGCGCTGCTTGATCTCGCGGATCGCCTTGTAGAGCTTCTTCTCGCCCGTGCCGGTGACGATATCGAGCTCGGTCAGGTCGGTGGTGAAGGAGCGGCGCCACAGGTCCGAACCGGACGAGCCGGAGCCGCGATTGTCCCAGGAGTTGCCTTCGCAGGCGAGCGGGCCGTGGATCAGATGCGCCGCGTCGGTGACCGGCTGGAGCGCGATCTTCGCCCCGTCGAAGGCGCAGCCGCCGGCGGCGGCCCCGGGCGTGAGCGGCTTGGAGCAGCCCGCCTTGCGGTCCTTCTCGGACTTGGCCTGGTTCTTTCCGCAGGCCGGCTCCTCGAACAGCGCCTTGACCTTGTCCTTCAGCATCCGTCTCACCTCCCGGAGTGAGCCGCCGCGGTTAGGAGCGCCGCGGAGGAGTTTCACCTCTCCCCGCACGCGGGGAGAGGTCGACCGAGCGAAGCTCGGGCGGGTGAGGGGGCGCCTCCGTATCCACG
>NZ_JBEOMB010000043.1:0-46768 GCF_046000175.1 Rhodoplanes sp. SY1 | reverse complement strand
CTCGCCGCGACGGAGCATTGACTGCCTCCGTCATGGCCGGGCTCGTCCCGGCCATCCACGAACTGGCGGTGCTGCGGCAAGGGAAGGCGTGGATGGCCGGGACAAGCCCGGCCATGACGAGACAGGAATTTGCCGCGACGGGCACCGCAGCGCGCGACCCGCGCCGGCTGGACGACTAGCGATGACCATCGTCAACATCGACGACATGCGCGAGGCCGCGCAGCGGCGGCTCCCGAAAATCTTCTTCGACTATATCGACGGCGGCAGCTTCTCGGAGACGACGCTGCGTGAGAACCGGCGCGGCTATGATGCGTGGGCGATCGAGCAGCGCGTCCTCGCCAGCGCCCGCGTGCCGGACTTGTCGACGCAGGTCCTGGGCAAGCGCCAGGCGCTGCCCTTCATGCTGGCGCCGGTCGGCTTCCTCGGCCTCTATCGCGGCGGCGGTGAGATCCTCGCGGCCCGCGCCGCGCGGGCCGCAAAAATCCCGTTCTGTCTGTCGACCTTCTCGGTCGCCTCGATCGAGACGCTCGCGCGCGAGGCCGGCGGCGATCTCCAGTTCCAGCTCTACATGCTGGACGACCGCGGCCTCACCGACGAGCTCTTGGCCGCGGCCACGGCGGCCGGCGTGTCGACCCTGCATCTCACCGTCGACTGCACCGTCACGGCGATCCGCGAGCGCGACGTGCGCAACAGGTTCCGCTCGGCGCGCCGCCCGACGCCGGCGATGCTGCTCTCGATGCTGTCGAAGCCGGCGTGGCTTCTCGATCTCCTGCGGCACGGCATGCCGGCCGTCGAGGCCTTGGAAAAGCACCCCGAGTTCGGCAAGGGCGCGCTGGAGCAGGCCGTGAACCTGTCGCGTCGCATCGACCGCACCGTGAGCTGGGCCGAGGTCGACTGGCTGCGGGCGCGCTGGCCCGGGAAGCTCGTGATCAAGGGCGTGCTGTCGGCGGCCGACGCGCTCGCGGCGCGCGACGCGGGCGCCGACGCTGTCGTCGTCTCCAACCACGGCGGCCGTCAGCTCGACGGCGTGGCGTCCACCATCTCGGTGCTGCCCGAGGTCGTCGAAACAGTCGGGCCGGACTTCGAGGTGCTGCTCGACGGCGGCATCCGGCGCGGCGCCGACATCGTCAAGGCGCTGGCGCTCGGCGCCTCCGGCGTGCTGCTCGGCCGTGCCTACGCCTTCGCGCTCGCCGCGGGCGGCGAGGCCGGTGTGGCGCGCGCCGTCGAGATCCTCGCGACCGAGCTGTCCATCACGCTCGCTTTGATGGGCCTCGGCGCGATCGACGAGCTGAAGGCGGCAAGATCCACCGTCCTGCGGCGGGTGGACTCCCGCGCAGACCGGACTTGAGCCCGTCCAGTCTGCCGCATCGCCGCCTGCGCGGGCGTTTCGCTTTCCGGGGATCAGCTCGGCGAAACGATCATGACTCCGACGGATCGGATACGCACAGCTCTGGCGGGGTGGCCGAACCGTCGACCGGCCCGGACCGACGCGCGACGGGCCGCGATCGGAGATGTTCCCGACGCGCTCGAACGTTGTTCGAGAGCTGACGGCGTCGCCGGGAGCACGGTTCGTCTTGTGATCAGCTGATCCCGGCTCCGATCCTGTGCGATCCGCCGCGGAGGCGTCATCTTCGCTCTACTGCCCGCCCGATCCGATTCTTCGATCTCGCTGCACTGCGAGCGCGAGCTTGCATGCAAAGTGGAAGCCACGGCACGCCGCTGGAACCTTTGCCGAATGCGCATATGATGAAGCGTTTCTTCGAAGTGCAGCTTGCCTGGCCTGCGCGCGGCGGACCGTCCGGTCGTCGGCCGCATCACGTCCATGACGCCTGTCGGCCCGTGCCGGACGCCCGTCCGGTCCCGACCCAGGGAGGACCGCAATGACCTTCACGAAACGTCTCCACGTCGCCCTCGCCACCGCGACCGCGCTGTCGGTCCTGGCCCTCGCGGCCGCGCCCGACGCGGCCCGCGCCGAGTTCCCCGATAAGAACCTGACCCTGATCGTGCCCTACGGGGCCGGCGGCGGCACCGACATCGGTGCCCGCCTGCTCGCCAAGGACCTGGAGCCGCTGGTCAAGCAGCCCGTGATCGTGCAGAACATCACGGGCGGCGGCGGCTGGACCGGCTGGGGCACGCTCGCCGCGGCGAAGCCCGACGGCTACACGCTCGGCCTGCTCAACGCCCCGAGCTTCTACATGGGCTATCTCGATCCCAAGCTCGGCCGCAAGGAGCGGCTGGAGAGCTTCACGCCGCTGATCAACCACGTCATCGACTACGTCGTGATCACGGTCGTCCCCGGCAGCCCCTACAAGACCGTCAAGGAGCTGGTGGAGGCGGCCAAGGCCAAGCCCGGCACCATCAGCATCACGGCGCACGGCGTCGGCGGCGACGAGCATCTCGCCATCATGCAGCTCGAGCGCATGACCGGGGCGAAGTTCAAGGTCATCCACAACAAGGCGACGCCCGAGTCGAAGTCGCAGGTGCTGGGCAATCACGTCCAGGTGCTGGCCTGCAATCTGAGCGAAATCGTCACCGAGGTGAAGGACAATCAGCTCCGGGTGCTCGGCGTGATGTCGCCGACGAAGTCGCGCTTCCTGCCGACCAGCCCCACCTTCAAGGAGCAGGGCTACGACATCGAGGCCTCGGTGTCGCGCGGCGTCGCCGGGCCGGCCGGGCTGCCCAAGGACGTCGAGGAGAAGCTCGTCGCCTGGCTCGACAAGGTCGTGACCTCGAAGGAGCACCAGGAGAAGGCCGACAGCCTGTTCCTCGAGCTCCGCTCGATCAAGGGCGACGCCTACCGGAAGTTCCTCAAGGACAACGAGCAGACCGTGAAGGATCTGATGGGCTGGTAGCCCGCCGGCGGCGGCGGAAGACGAGTCCTTCCGCCGCCGACCGTCCGGCTCGGCTTTCGCTCGCCTCGCTTTCGCTCGCTTCGCGTCCCGTCACGCACCCCCTCGCATCCGATCGGAGCCTGCCGTGCTCTGGGTCAACCGCATCGTCGGCGTCGCGCTGATCGCGTTCTGCGCCGTCCTCTGGCACGTCTCGGACGCCTATCCCGAGATGGCCCGCCTGTTTCCGCGCGTCATGCTCGTGATCATCTGCGCCTTCTCGGCCCTGATGGTCGGCCGCAGCCTGCTTCCGGCCGCGGCGGCCGGCGGCTCCGGCGAGGGCGGGACGAGCCCCTCCGTGATGATCCGTCCGATCCTGGCCTTCGTGGCGACGGCGCTCGCGCTCGCCGCGGCGACCTATGTGGGCTTCTTCCTGGGCATGATGCTGCTCGCCGCCGTGCTGGTCCCGATCCTCGGCGTCCGTGCGCTCGGCTGGTACGCCTTCGCCACGGTCGTGCTGCTGGTGGTCGTCTACGGGATCTTCGTCGTCGTGCTCAACGTGCCGCTCACGCTGCGGCCGCCGGTCTTGTGAGAACGCCATGGACATGCTCCTGACCGTCGTCGCCGACGCCTTCACGCCCGTCCATCTCGGCGTGATGCTGGCCGGCGTGGTGATCGGCCTGATCATCGGCGCCATGCCGGGGCTGAGCTCGAATCTCGGCATCGCGCTGGTGCTGCCGCTCACCTTCGGCATGGACCCGATCTCGGCCCTGATCATGCTGGTGAGCCTCTACACGGCGGCGATCTACGGCGGCTCGTTCTCGGCGATCCTGCTGCACACGCCCGGCACCTCGGCCTCGGCGGCGACGGCGATCGACGGCTTCGCGCTGACCCGCAAGGGCGAATTCAACAAGGCGATCCGCATCTCCACCTTCGCCTCCGTGTTCGGCGGCCTGCTGAGCGCGGTCGCCCTGATCGCCATCGCGCCGCCGCTGTCGCTCCTGTCGCTCAAGTTCGGTCCCGCCGAGTACTTCTGGCTCGCCGTGTTCGGCATCTCGGTGATCGGGACGCTCGCCAGCGGCAACATGATCAAGGGGCTCCTGTCCGGCGCGGTCGGCGTCGCCATCAGCACGGTCGGCCTCGATCTCGATTCGGGCTATCCGCGGTTCGCCTTCGGCATCTACGACCTGCAGGGCGGGATCGGCTTCGTGCCGGCCGTCATCGGGCTGTTCTCGCTGTCGCAGGCGCTGCTGATGTGCGAGCGGCCGCACAACACCATCCAGGAGGCCGAGCAGACGACCGGTGGCAAGTGGCGGTTGCTGCCGACCTGGGCCGAGTTCAGGTTCATCCAGCCGACGCTGTGGCGCTCCTCGATCATCGGCATCATCATCGGGATCCTGCCGGGCGCCGGCGGCGACATCGGCTCGTGGACCGCCTACAACGAGGCCAAGCGCTTCGCCAAGAACGATCCGGACTTCGGCAAGGGCTCGATCCGCGGCGTCGCGGCGTCGGAGAGCGCCAACAACGCGACGACGGGCGGCGCCATCATCCCGCTGCTCACGCTCGGCATCCCGGGCAGCCCGTCGGCCGCCATCCTGCTCGGCGCCCTGGTGCTGCACGGCATGCAGCCCGGCCGTACCCTGTTCACCGAGCACGCCCACTTCACCTACACGGTGTGCGTCGGCTTCCTGATCGCCAACATCGTGATGGGCTTCGTCGGCATGGCGATGTGCCGTTACATGGGCGTGGTGGCGCGGCTCCCCAACACGATCCTGATCATCTCGGTGATCGTGCTGTCGATCGTCGGGTCGTACTCGCTCGGCAACAACATCTACGACGTCTACACCATGATGGCGTTCGGGATCCTCGGCTACCTGATGCGCAAGACCGGCTTCTCGGCCGCCCCCATGGTGCTCGGCATGATCCTGGGGCCGCTCGCCGAGCAGGGCTTCCGCCAGGCCGTGCAGCTCGCCGACGGCCCGGTGCTGCTGCACATGCTGGCGAACCCGATCTCCTGGGTGCTGGTGTCGCTGATCGTCCTGTCGATCGGCAGCGCCGCCTATCTGGAGCTGACCCGCTCCAAGCTCACCGGCGTCATGGCGGAGAAGTAGCCCGCGGAGAGGTCGATCGTCCCGGGTGGCATGCGTCGCGGTCGGTCCCGGTCCCGCGGGGCCGGCCGCGCGCCACGCGCAGCCTCACGGATCGAGCTCGGTGTCCCAGTAGAGATAGTCGAGCCAGCTGTCGTGCAGGTAGTTGGGCGGGAACAGGCGGCCGTTGCGGTGCAGGTGGTTGACGCTCGGCTGGAACGGGATCTGGCCCGGCTTCATGCCGGCCTCGTGCGGGGTCTTGCTGCCCTTGCGCAGGTTGCAGGCCGCGCAGGCCGTGACGACGTTGTCCCAGGTGGTCTGGCCGCCGCGCGAGCGCGGGATCACGTGGTCGAAGGTGAGATCGTCGTGGCTGCCGCAGTACTGGCAGGAGAATCGGTCGCGCAGGAAGACGTTGAACCGCGTGAAGGCCGGGTTGGTCGTCGGCTTCACGAAGGTCTTGAGCGAGACGACACTGGGGAGGCGCAGCTCCAGGGTGGGGCTGTGCACGGCCTTGTCGTAGTGCGCGACGATGTTCACCCGGTCCAGGAACACCGCCTTGATCGCGTCCTGCCACGACCACAGCGACAGGGGATAGTAGCTCAGCGGACGGAAGTCGGCGTTGAGCACAAGGACCGGCCATCCGCTCGGCGACGTGTGAGCGTTCAACGCCCCTCCACCTCGTTTCGGGGCGCCGCAGCGCGGTACCGCTGCAGCGCAGCAAACCAGCACGTCGTATCTTATAGGCAGCCGTGACAGGCTTGTGAAGCCGTGCGGAAGCGCCTGTGAAATCTGCGCCGGAGAGCGGTCGTCGCGCACCGCCGCCCCGGCGGGGCGGATCGATTCGGATCGCGGCGCCCGAAACCTCGGCCTGGCCGCTCAGCGGCCGGCGAAGCGTTGCGCGAGGAAGCCGCCGGCGAGCGCCAGCCCGTCCTCGTCGATGCCGTGGCCGATCCCGTAGGAGATGTGCCACTCGGCCGGAATACCGAGCGCCGCCAAGCCGTTCGCCGCCTGGAGCAGGGCCTGGACCGGGATCAGGTCGTCGTCGGCGCCGTGCGCCAGCAGCACCGGCGGCCGGGCCTTGATCTCGCCCGCCACCGCCTCGGCCGCTTCGGGCCCGGCGTCGTTCGGAAGGACAAAAATGCCGGAGAAGCCGACGATGGCGGCGGGCGCGACGGCGCGCCGCAGGCCGACATGCAGGGCCATCATGGTGCCCTGGCTGAAGCCGACCAGCGCCAGCGCCGTGCCGGGCAGGCCGTGGCGGGCGAGCTCCTGGTCGAGGAACTGGTGGAGCGCCGGAGCGGCAGCCTGGACGCCCCGCCAGCGCTCGCCCGGCGACCGGAAGGTCAGCGGGAACCACTCGCGGCCGACCGGGGCCTGGCCGCAGGGACGCGGCGCGTGCGGTGACACGAAGGCGGCATCGGGCAGGAGGGGCTGCCACATCCGGCCGATGTCGATGAGGTCGTTGCCGTCCGCCCCGTAGCCGTGGAGGAAGACGACGAGCTGGCGCGCCTGCCTCTGCGAGCGCGGCGCGAGACGCGGGCCGTCGATCGTTGCCACGGTCATGCTCCTCGTTCCGCCGGGACGGGCGGGGCCGGCAGCACGGGGTCGCGCTGCTTGATGGTGCGATAATACGTCCATAGCAAGAAAGCCGCCACTCCGCGCCACGGCCGCCACGGCTCGGCGAGCGGCCCCATCTGCTTGGTCGTCGGGCGGGCGTCGAGGACGAAGGCGATGCGAAGCGCCTCCTGCAGGGCGAGATCGCCGGCCGGCCAGGCGTCGGCGTGGCCGAGGCAGAACAGCAGATAGCTGTCGGCCGTCCACGGCCCGATGCCGTGCACGGCGACCAGCGCGGCGTGGGCCTCGTCGGCCGGCAGGCCGGCGACCGCGTCGAGGTCGAGGGCGCCGTCCCGGAGCGCCCGGGCGATCTCCTTGAGGGCCTTGATCTTCGGCGCCGACAGGCCGATCCGCGCCAGCGTCGTGTCGC
Organism: Rhodoplanes sp. SY1; assembly: GCF_046000175.1. Lineage (NCBI taxonomy): Bacteria > Pseudomonadati > Pseudomonadota > Alphaproteobacteria > Hyphomicrobiales > Nitrobacteraceae > Rhodoplanes > Rhodoplanes sp. SY1. The sequence continues at coordinate 39,869 of NZ_JBEOMB010000043.1, read as the reverse complement.
GGGTCCGCAGCACCCGCTCGGGCGCGAACGGGTCGATGGCGGCGAACAGTCGCGCCCCGATGGCCGCGGCGCTGGCGGTGGACAGCTGCTGGCCCAGGACGGTCGCGGCGAGGCCGGGAAAGCCGCCGGGGCGGCGGCGCAGCGGCGGCCGGCCGCCCACCGCCAGCACGGCGGCGAGCCGCGGATCGGCGGCGACGAGATGCGCGAGCCCGGCGTCGATGTCGGCCTCGGTGTCGATGCGCAGGCGGGCGGGGGAGACGGGCGGGGCGCTGGGCATGGGCGAGAGATAATCCCCCGGCGCGGCGTCTTGAACCCGTTTTCCGCGATCGGCCGCGGCGAAGGTGACGGGTCCTGCATACGATCGGCGCCGCCCGCGGCGTCGGGCCTCACCGCGTCGGCGACCGCGACGGACCGGACCGCATGGACTTTCCGGGCCGCCCCCGCTAAGCAGGCGGCCATGTTGAGGAAGCTCTACGACTGGTGCATCGGCGCCGCGGGCAAGCCGCACGCCACCTGGGCGCTCGGCACGGTGTCGTTCGCGGAAAGCTCGTTCTTTCCGATCCCGCCCGACACCATGCTGATTCCGATGGCGCTCGCGCGCCCGGACAAGGCCTATTACTACGCTCTCGTCTGCACCATCACGTCGGTGCTGGGCGGCGTTCTCGGCTATGCGATCGGCGCCTTCCTGTACGACTCGGTCGGCCTGTGGCTGATCTCGCTCTACGGCTACGGCGACAAGGTCGAGGCGTTCCGCGAGGCCTACGCCAAGTGGGGCTCACTGATCATCCTGATCAAGGGCGTCACCCCGATCCCCTACAAGATCGTCACCATCACGTCGGGCTTCGCCGGCTACAACTTCTTCCTCTTCGTGCTGTTCTCGGTGATCACCCGGGGTGCGCGCTTCTTCCTGTCGGCCTTTCTGCTGCAGCGCTACGGGCCGGTCGCCCGCGAGCACATCGAGAAGCGCCTCGGCTTCTGGTTCACGATCTTCCTGGTCGTGCTGATCGGCGGCATCGTCGCAGCTCTGTATATCATGTGACGCTCCGGCCGGGCCCTGACCCGGCCGATCCCGTGTCTCTGACGGTGCCGTTTCGGATGGCGTCATGCGCCGGTCGCGGCGCCGGACGGGCGCGCATGCGCGCGCGGAGCATTCACAGCCGCACCGGTTTCGCTCTAGAGTGCCGGCGAGGCGGACGACCAAGATCCGCCCGCCGGGAGGTTTTCGCGTGATCGTCCACCCACAGCCCTGAGTCTGCTGCCGCGGCACCGCCCTGCGGTGGTGCCGGCCCGCGTCCGCCTCCCGGTCCCGCGACGATTCCGCCGAGCCGAGCAAGAAGACCGCCAAGGAGCAACCCCATGCGCGCAAGAACCCTCGCCCTCGCGGCCGCGACCGCCGCCCTGATCGCCGGATCGGGGCCCGCCGCGGCGCAGACCAAGCTCACTATCATGGTGTTCGCCGGCATGCAGAACCTGCCACTGTTCGCGGCGCAGTCGCAGGGCCTGTTCGCCAAGCGCGGGCTCGAGGTCGACATCAAGGTCGCCCCCAACTCGGACGAGCTGCGCAACGGCCTCGCCGACGGGCGCTTCCAGGTCGTTCACGCCGCCTCCGACAACTCGGTCGCCATGGTCGAGATGGCCGGTGCCGACGCCAAGATCGTGGTCGGCGGCGACAACGGCATGAACCGGTTGTTCGTGCAGCCCGACATTTCCGACATCAAGGATCTGCGCGGCAAGACCGTCGCGGTCGACGCGCCCAACACGGCCTATGCGTTCCAGCTCTACGAGATCCTGCGCTCCGCCGGGCTCGAGCGCGAGAAGGACTACAAGGTGCAGGTGGTCGGCGCGACGATGAAGCGGGTCGACGCGCTCCTCGCCGACAAGACGCTCGCCGCCACCATGCTCAACCCGCCCTTCTCGCTGCGCGCCCAGAAGGCCGGCCTCAAGGACATGGGCGAGGCCACCAAGGTGATCGGCCCGTACCAGGCCTCGGCCGGCTTCGTGCTCGCCAAGTGGGGTCGCGAGAATTCCGACACGCTGGTGAAGTATCTCTCGGCCTATGTCGAGGGCGTGCGCTGGTCGACCGACCCGAAGAACAAGGCGGCGGCGATCAAGCTCGTCTCCGACAATCTCAGGCTGCCCGAGGAGGTCGCGACCGCCGGCTACGGCCTGCTGCTCGCCGGCATGCCGAAGGACGCGGCGCTCGACATGAAGGGCTTCGAGAACGTGCTGGCGCTGCGCACCAAGCACACCGGCAAGCCGACCAAGCCGGCCGCCGACTACGTCGACCTGTCCTATTATCAGAAGGCGATCGCCGGCATGTGAGCCGAGCGCGCGCTCTCGGTCCTCATGGTGAGGAGCGGCCGGAGGCCGCGTCTCGAACCATGTGGCCGAAGACCGGGCCGGACTCCGGCACACCGCCGCCGGGCCGCCCTCGCCCTTCGAGACGCCCGCATCCACACGGGCTCTCGATCGGACATCGTCAGAACCGATCTCGGGCGAGCCCGAGATCGGGCGGGCTCCTCAGGGTGAGGGCGGTTGGACGCTCGGCCTTGTATGCCCTGTTTCACGAGTTGCCGAGGTCTGCTCCATGAACCTCTCCCAAAAGCTCCTCGCTCGCGAGGCCGCGGACAAGCCCGTCACGGTCGGGCTGATCGGGGCGGGCAAGTTCGGCGCGATGTTCCTGGCGCAGGCGCGGCTGACCCGTGGCCTGCACGTCGTCGGCATCGTGGATCTCGACCCCGCCCGCGCGCAGCGCCAGCTCGCCACCGTCGGCTGGGAGCCGGAGCGCTCCACCGCGACCTCACTCGACGACGCGCTGACATCGCGAAAGACCCATGTCGGACCGGACGCCGCCGCGCTGATCGCCCATGCCGGGGTCGAGGTGATCGTCGAGGCGACCGGCGTGCCGGTCGCCGGCATCACGCATGCGCTCGCCGCGATCGATCACGGCAAGCATGTCGTGATGGTCAATGTCGAAGCCGACGCGCTCGCCGGCCCGCTGCTCGCGGAACGCGCGCGAAAAGCCGGCGTCGTCTACAGCCTCGCCTGGGGCGACCAGCCGGCGCTGATCTGCGAGCATGTCGATTGGGCGCGGGCTTGCGGCTTTCGGGTGATCGCCGCCGGCAAGGGCACGCGATACGAACCGCACTACCACGCCTCGACGCCCGACACGGTGTGGGACATCCTCGACAAGTACCTGTCGATCACGGATCGCGGCTCGATCAATCCGAAGATGTTCAACTCCTTCGTCGACGGCACCAAGTCGGCGATCGAGATGACGGCGGTGTGCAACGCGACCGGCCTGGTGCCGCAGTCGGACGGTCTGCGCTTTCCGCCGGCGACGCGCTTCGCGCTGGCCGAGGTGTGCAAGCCGGAGCGCGACGGCGGCACGCTGGAGAAGGTCGGCGTCACCGAGGTGGTCTCCTCGGTCGACCGCCAGGGCAGCGACGTGCCGCATCACCTCGCGCTCGGCACCTATGTGGTGATCGAGGGCGAGACCGAATACGCGCGGCGCTGCTTCAAGGAATACGCGATGCTGCCCGACACCAGCGGGCGCTACGCCGCACTCTACCGGCCGATCCACATGATCGGGCTCGAGCTCGGGATTTCGGTTGCGAGCGCGGCGCTGCGCGGCGAGCCGACGGGTGCCCCGACCGGCTTTCGCTCCGACGTCGTCGCCACCGCCAAGCGCGCACTGAAGACGGGCGAGGTGCTGGACGGCGAGGGCGGCTTCTGCGTCTGGGGCAAGCAGACGCCGGCCGCGCGGTCGCTCGCCGACGGCCTGCTGCCGCTCGGTCTCGCCCACGGCGTGACGCTGACGCGCGACGTGCCGCAGGGCGCCGCGCTGCGCTGGGACGACGTCACGATCGACCCGACCGACATCGCCGTGAAAGCACGGCGCGACATGGAGGCGGTGTTCGGCCGGACGTCCGGCTGAGCCGTGCCGCACGAGATGCGCCGCACGAGACACATCGACGGCGGCGCCAACATGGGAGCACGTTCATGAGCGACTATTACGTCCATCGCCTGCAGGTCGCGCTGCCGCTGGCGACCGCCGACAAGATCGCCGACGAGGCGATCGCGGCCGGCCGCGAGGCCGGCCTGCTGCCGCTGACCGTCGCGGTGCTCGACGCCGGCGGCCACACCGTGGTGCTCAAGCGCGAGGACGGGTCGGGCATCCTGCGCGCCGACATCGCCACCGGAAAGGCCTGGGGGGCGCTCGGCATGGGCATCGCGAGCCGCACCATCAGGGATCGGCTGCGCGAGCGGATCGCTTTCCAGAGCGCGCTCGCCGCCGCCTCGGACGGCCGCTTCATCCCGGTCCCGGGCGGCGTCCTGATCAGGAACGCGGCCGGCGAGGTGATCGGCGCGGTCGGCATCAGCGGCGACGCCTCCGACAAGGACGAGTACGCGGCCGTCACGGCCGTGCAGCGGGCCGGGCTGACGCCACACCCCGAGCAGCCGGCCGACAACTGGCGCGATGCGGGCCTGTGAGAACGCATCCGCGCGGTCATTCCGGGGCGGCGCGCAGCGCCAAACCCGGAATCCAACCGAGAACACTGCACTCGACGTTGGATCCCGGGTTCGCGGCTTCGCCGCGCCCCGGAATGACGGAAGACTGATCACCTGTGATCAGCACGGTGTCCCGCTGTGATATCCGGCAGCGTCGCCGACCCCCGAACCGACCGAGGAGAGACGACCATGATCAGCAAGCTCGTCGCGACCGTGGCGCTCTGCCTCGGCTTGTCGCTGTCACCGCTCGCCGCGCAGGAAACCTATCCGCGCCATCCGATCCGGCTGGTCGTGCCGTTCCCGGCGGGCGGCCCGACCGACGTGTTCGCCCGGCAGTACGCGGCCCGCATGTCGGCGGTGCTCGGCCAGCCCATGGTGGTCGAGAACAAGCCCGGCGCCGCCGGCGCCATCGGCTCGACCGAGGTCGCCCGTGCGACCCCGGACGGCTACACGCTGCTGTTCGGCACCGCCTCGACGCACGGCCTCTACAATCTGCTGTCGAAGAGCCCGAAATACGACTCGCTGAAGGACTTCGCGCCGGTCGCCATCGTCGGCTCGGCGCCCGCCGTGGTGGTCGTGCATCCGTCCGGCCCGGCCGACCTCGCCGCCCTGGTCGCGACCGTGAGGGCCAATCCCGGAAAGCTGCAATACGGCTCGCCCGGCACCGGCACGTTCCTCCATCTCGCCGGCGAGTTGTTCAAGACCGAGGCCGGCCGGCTCGACATTCCGCACATTCCCTACAAGGGCTCTGCGCCCGCCATGAACGATCTGATCGGCAACCAGGTCGGCATGGTGATCGACACGCTCGGCACCTCGATCGCGCAGCATCGCGGCGGCAAGGCCCGCATCCTGGCGGTCGCGGCGGCGAAGCGCTCGGATCTCGCGCCCGACATCCCGACCGTCGACGAGGCGCTCGGCACCCAGGGCTTCGAGGCCGGCCTGTGGAACGTCGTGGCGGCGCCCAAGGGGACGCCGGCGCCCGAGCTCGCGGTGCTGGCCGAGGCGACGCGGCGCGTGATGGCGGAGCCGGAGGTCCAGGCCCAGCTCCGCCGGATCGGCATCGATCCGGTGGCCGACTCCTCGCCCACGAAGGCCGTCGCCTTCATCGAGCGCGAGCGCGCCCGCTTCGGCCCGGTGGTCCAGGCCGCCGGCGTGAGCCTCGACTGAGGCGGCGGGACGGACGGCTGATCACCTCGGTGGTCATTCCGGGGCGACGCACTCGGGTCGGCGCTTCGCGCCGCCCGAGCACAGGCTCCGCGCCGAACCCGGAATCCAGCCGAGAGTTTGGAGCTTGCCGCTGGATTCCGGGTTCGCGGCTTCGCCGCGCCCCGGAATGATAACGAACCGATCGGGTGGATTTGATACCAAATCACCCCATCCTCCGCTCATGCCCGCGCAGGCGGGCATCCAGCGGCGGCACGCCCTGCGGCTCCTGGGTCCCCGCCTTCGCGGAAACGAGCGGAAGAAAGCCGCTTCCGAACCAGAAACGCGCTACCACGGCGTGCCGCGCAGGAACGCGGCGATCTTGGGGTTCGCCTCCAGGGCGGCGAGATCGTCGGGCGTGGGGAGCTGCGGCTTGTCGCGCACCGCGTCGACCATGCACAGGAAGCCGAGCGGCTCGCCCCGGGTGGCGCGGAACTGATGCCAGGTCATCGGCGGGATATGGACGAGGTCGCGCTCGCCCACCTCGCGCACCTCGTCACCCACGAGGCAATGCCCGCGTCCGCGAAAAATCATCACGCCGTGGACGTGTTCGTGGCGCTCCAGCGTCGAGAACCCGCCGGCGTCGACCTCGAAATAACGCAGCTCGCCGGCGAGATTCGGATCCGAGAACAGGATCTGGCGCGACACCGCCTTGAACAACGCCCGCTCGTCCTCCTTGTAGGGCCGCGCCTCGACGCCCTCCCAGCGGAAGTCCGTCTCGGCCTTGCGGAAGCTTTTCGGGGTCGTCGGGTCGGTGGCCATGATGTCGCCGTCGTCTCGGTCTCGGTCATTCCGGGGCGCCGCGCAGCGGCGAACCCGGAATCCAGTCGCTCGCTCGATCCATGTCGCTGGATTCCGGGTTCGCACCTGCGGTGCGCCCCGGAATGACCAACTGCACATGACTGATCATCTCATATAGTCGTGCCGGTGCACGGCGGCCACGAGATCGGCCGTGGCGGCGACGAGGTTCTCCTTGGCGTCGAGCAGCGCGCCGCCGATCAGCAGCATCGTGTCGGCGCCGTAGACGTCGAGCAGCTCCGGCACGCGCTCGCGCGTCATGCCGCCGGCCGGCACCGGCAGGCTGGGCGCGAGGTCGTGCCAGGGCGTGCGGGCCGCCGCGGCGAGCGCCCGGCAGGTCTCGATCGTGTAGCCGAAGCGGCCGCCGTAGCTCGGATAGACCACCGCGTCGGCGCCGATCAGGCGGAACAGCTTGCCGAACAGCAGCGGCGGCGCGATGCGGCTCGCCCCGCCGAGCGCCGGATGGGCGACGAACAGAATGTCGGGGCACTCGGCGACCAGCGTGTGGATGGTGGCGAAGCCCGCCACCATGGGCGCCACCATCACGGCGCGGACGCCGGCGGCGCGGGCGCAGGCGACCTGGGTGCGCATGCGGTCGAGATCGCCGGAGAGATTCGGCACGTAGAGGGTCGTGTGCCCGCTGCGCGCGCCGGCCGCCTGAACCGCGTCCGCGATGCGTGGCACCCGCTCGGCGAACGGTGCGGCCGACTGGTCGGCGATACCGTGGTCGTCTTTGATCAGGTCGATGCCGCCCGCGGCGAACTTTTCAGCGAGCGCGGCGAGCGCCGTGCTCGTGAGCCCTTGCGGCTTCAGCGCCGTCGCCGTGAGGGCGCGGCCGTGTGCGGAGAGCCGCTCGCGAAAACCCGCGATGCCGTGATGCGGGCCGCCGAACGCCGCCGCGGTCGCGGCCGGAACATCCACGTCGGACAGCACCACGTCGTCGTGCAGCGACGAGTTGCCGAACAGCATCGAGAGGAGCTGGCCGGCGTCGGTCCCGATGGTCGCGTCGGCGAGCCCGATCGTGACGCCGAAGCAGCCGTCGCCGGCCGGCGCGATTCGCTCGACTCGTCCGACGATCTCCTCCAGCACGGCCGAATCGGCGATGGCCGACAACGGCATCTCCACGCTCTGCTCGATCGCGAGTGCCGTCGCGCGCGAATCGATCTCCGCCGCGGGACAGCGCACCACATACGTGACCTCGACACGGCGGTTCACGACACCTCACTCCAAGAAACCAAAAACGTCTGGAAAATGAACCAGCTGCGGCTGATCCGCACGGTCCTAGCACATCGCCCGGCGGGTGTACGCGCCAAATTCCCGCACCGGGACTGTCACGCCAAAGCCCCATCTCCGCCACGAAACCGTGGCCAAATTCGTCTCGGGGGACTGGGGGAGTTAGTGAATGGTGGGCTGGTCGAGGCTCCTTCGGAGCGCGACGGCGCGTGCGCTCGTCTTGCGTTTTGCGAAGGGAACGGCGATCGCGGGATCGGCGACGACCGCGGCGACGCTCTTGCTCTCGGCCATCCAGGACACGTCGCCACCGGACGGGCCGCCACGGCCGCCCGTGCCGATACTCCATGCGACCACTCGGATCGAGCCGCCCGCCGGCGTGCCGGTGCCCGTCACCGTTGCGGTGGCGGACCGGGCGCCTGCGCCCGTGGCCCGGCCCGAGCCGGAACCGGAGCGGCCCGCGGCCCGGCCCGAGAGGCCCGACCGCAGCCGTGCTGCGACGTCGTCGCAAAGCGCGACGCCGCCGCGAGCGGTGCCGCCTGCCGCGGCGCTCGCTCCACCTGCCGCGACGCCGGGCGTCGCGGCCTCCATCGAGCCCCCGACCGTATCGCCGCCGCTCGACCTCGTGGCCCTCGCTCGAACCTCCGAGGACCGCGTCGAGGGCACCGGCCGCGACGGTCACTGGACCTTCGGTTCATCGCTCCGGCTCGCGCGGTCCGCCGCCGAGTCCGCGACCAGCAAGGTGCTCGAATGGAAACACCGCGTCACGAGTTCGATCGGATCCCTGCTCGACGTCCTGCCCTGACCCGCGAGAGGCTCCTGCGCGCCGCCCTCGCAGTGTTCGCCGATCACGGTTATGCGGGCGCGTCGGTGCGGCGCATCTGTCAGCGGGCGCGCGCCAATCCGGCCGCCGTGAAGCACTATTTCGGCAACAAGGACGGCCTCTATCAGGAGGTCCTGCACGTCGCCGCCTCGGCCTTCGCGGGCGCCGATTCGACCGCCGGCTTCGCCGAGCCGGACGAGCGGCCACCCGAGGCGATGCTGCGCGACCTGATCCGCGACCAGCTTCGCCCGGTGCTGCGGCGCAACACCATCGGCCGCTATCTCAAGGTCTTCGCCTGGGAGGACATGCAGCCGTCGCGGCCCTACAAGCAGTTCCTCGCCTCCGGCCGGGCCCCGGCCGTCGCCAGCGCGGCGAGCATCGCGCGAAAGCTGTTGCCGCCGGACGCCTCCAACGAGGAGGTGGCGGTCGCCACCGCCTGGCTGATGAACCAGGCGATGCCGTTCGTGCGCAATCGCGACGTGTTCCGCTCCGCGCCGTTCGGGCTGCGCTACGACAACGCCATGGTCGAGCGGCTCGCGGACCGGCTGACCCACCTGGCGCTCACCGGCCTCGCCGGCCGGCCGCGCCGGCTGGACTGATCAGCTCCGCCGCGTCGGCGGCTCCGGCGGCGCCCAGGATGGACGCCGGCGCGCCGCGAAGGCGGCGCGGCCCTCGACACCTTCGGGGGCGAGAAAGCCGCGGCGAAACTTTTCGGCGAGCGACGCCATCAGCTCCGGGGTCGGCGCGAGTCCACGCAGGGCGCGGAGATCCTCCTTCGCCTCGGCGGTCGCCCGTGGCGCCGACAGCAGCACCGCCGCGATCGTCTCGTCGAGCGTGGCCTCCATGTCCGCCGTCGTGCACAGCCGGTGGGCGACGCCGAGCCGCAGCGCCTCCTCGGCGCCGATCGCCTCGCCCGTGATCAGCAGACGCCGCAGCGCCCGCGGGCCGAGCGCCCGCTCGAACAGCGGCACATAGGGCGCGACCGGAAACCCGAGCCGCAGCTCCGGCACGGCGAAGCGCGCGTCCTCCGCGGCGATCAGCACGTCGCAGCAGGCGGCGAGGGCGAAGGCGCCACCCATGCAGGCGCCATGCACCAGCGCGATGGTCGGTTTCGGGCAGGCGTCGAGGGCGAGGCAGACGGACGGCATCGGCACGCCCGTCCCGTCCGGGCGGCCGGAATGCGCGTCGGGATCGCCGACGACGTCGCCGCCGACGCCGAAGTGCTTCCCATTGCCGCGCAGCACCACGCAGCGCACCGCCGGATTCTCGGAGACGGCGCCGATCAGTGCGAACAGCCGCTCGAGCATGTCGCCGTCATAGGCGTTGCCCTTGTCGGGTCGGTCGAGCGTCAGGGTCGCGACGCCGCGCGCGTCGCGGGTCGCCAGGACATGGCCGCTGTCGTGCCTGGCGACGGCGTCGTCGGACGGCAGCCTCATACGGCCGCCCGCACCGATTCGTCCGCGACGGGCGCATCGGCGTCGATGGGCGTGTCGGCGCCGGGCTCGGACAGGCGGAGCTGATAGAAGGTGGCGTAGCGCTGGCCCTTCCTCAGGAGCTCCTCGTGGCGGCCGGTCTCGGCGATCTCGCCCTGCTCGACCACGTGGATGCGGTCGGCATGCGCGATGGTGTAGAGCCGGTGCGCGATCACCAGCGTGGTGCGGCCCTTGATCAGCTCGCCCATCGCGGCCTGCACGAAGGCCTCGGCCTCCGAGTCGAGCGCCGCCGTCGGCTCGTCGAGCAGCACGATCGGGGCGTCGCGCAGGAGGGCGCGGGCGATCGCGATGCGGGCGCGCTGTCCGCCGGAGAGCTGCGCGCCCTGCTCGCCGACCTTGGTGTCGTAGCCGTCCGGAAACGCCGTGATGAAGTCGTGCGCGTAGGCCGCCTTGGCGGCCGCCACGATCTCGTCCTCGGACGCGCCGATGCGCCCGAGCGCGATGTTCTCGCGGATCGTGCCGTGGAACAGATAGACGTCCTGGCCCACATAGGCAAAAGCCCGGCGCAGCGACGTCGACGACACCGTGGCGATGTCCTGCCCATCGATCAGGATGCGGCCCGACTGCGGTGTGTAGAGCCCGAGCAGCAGGTTGAAGATCGTCGACTTGCCGCTGCCCGAGGCGCCGACGAAGGCGGAGATGCGATGCGGCGCCGCCTCGAACGACACGTTTTTCAGCACCGGCTCGCCCGGCCGGTAGGCGAAGTCGACATTCTCGAAGCGCACCGCGCCCTCGGTGACGTTCAGGGCGGTCGTGCGGGTGTCGGCCGGCGGCACCGGCAGGTCGAGCAGCTCGAACAGGATGCGCACGCCGACCAGGTTCGACTGCAGCTCGATGTTGAGCCGCGCGATCCGCTTGGCCGGCTCGTAGGCGAGCAGGAACGCGGTGATGAACGAGATGAAGCCGCCCGGCGTCGCGTCGAGCACGAGCACGCTGTAGCCGCCGATCAGCAGCACCGACGCGATCGCCATGCCGCCCAGCGACTCCATCAGCGGCGTCGAGCGGTTCTGCACGCGCGCGAGCTTGTTGGAGGCCTGCTCGATCGTGTCGACGTGGCGGTGAACCCGCTCCTGCATGACGCTTTCGAGGTTGAACGCCTTGACGATCTTGAAGCCCTGCACGGTCTCCTGCAGGGCCTGGAGGATCATCACGGTGCCGCCGAACTGGGCGAGCGTGATCTGCCGCACCCGCTTGATCAGCTTGCGCAGCACCAGGACGGCCGGCGGCATGATCAGCAGGCCGACGATCGACAGCAGCGGCTGCTGGTAGACCATCACGAAGATCAGGCCGATCAGCGTGAGGAGGTCGCGGCCGGCCGCCGTGATCAGGCTGTTGAGCACGGCCGAGGCCGAGGCGGCCCCGAAATTGATGCGGGCGACGAACTCCGAGGAGTGCTTGTCGGAGAAGAAGCCGAGGCTCTGCTGCACCAGGCGGTCGAACATCCGCTTCTGGTTGACGGCGATGATGCGGTTGGAGATGCGCGCCAGCGTCACGGCCTGGCCGTAGGTCGCGAAACCCTTGCAGACGAAGATCACGATCGCGGCGATCGACACCGCCGCGACGCCGCTGAAGCTCTTGTCGACGTAGACCTGGTTGACGGCCGAGCCGATCAGATAGGCGGTCGCCGCGGTCGCCGCCGCCCCGACGCCCATGAAGGCGAAGGCGAGCGCGTAGCTCTTCGCATGGCCGCGCCCATACTCGGACAGGAGCCGCCTCACGACCGCCACGGTGCCGGCCGGATCGGCGTTGCCCCGGACCCGGAACAGGCCCGCTAAGACATTGATAAACTTGCTCATCGAGAACTCGCTGAAGGGCCGGAGCGGCGGCCGGCGGGACTGTAGTCGATCGCTGTCCGGGCGTCCAACCGGCGCCCTCACCGCGCCGCGGCGAGGCGCAGCGCGGTGGCGACGACGTGGCGGGCGATCGCCGGCGGAGTGTGGTGGGCGAGGACGTGGGCGCGACCCGCCGCGGCGATGCGGGCGAGCCCGGCGCGATCGGCGAGCGCCGCCCGCACGGCGCGGGCGAGGCCGCCCGGCTCGACGTCGTAGTAGAGCGCGTGCTCGCCTTGGAGGAGCGGGGCGTGACGCGCGATCGACGGCTGGTTGGCGAGCGGCACCGAGCCGCACAGCGCCGATTCGTAGAGGCGGAAGCACTGCCAGCCGTAGCCCTCCGGCGTCCACACCAGGCGGGCGCGGGCCATCCGGGCCAGATAGGCGTCGAGCGGCAGCGGTGCGTCCGGCACGTCGACGACGATGCCGTGATCACGGAGCGCGAGCAGCTCGCCGAGCCCGGTCTCGCGCACCGTGGAGGAGTCCTTCACCCGGCCGGCCCAGAAGATGTCGGCGGTCTTCTCCGCCTCCGGCACGACCTCGGGCAGGGGGCGCGCGAAGACCTCGAGCGGCACGCCGAGGGACAGCGGCACGAGCGTCTCCATGCGGCGGCGGTTCTTCGCCACGCGGCGGAAGCGCGGCGTCGGAACCCGCCAGTGCAGCGTGCCGGTGAAGGCCTGCCAGTGATCGGCCGGCAGCTCGCGCTTGAAATAGGCGACGGCGCGGTCGAGCAGGAAGGCGTTGCCACGATCGATCACGGCGGGATCGTCGAAGTCGAGCACGGCGAGCGGCGCCGCGACACGCCGGCGGACGAGCTGCGGCGCGAGCGCGCGGGCGAGCGGCAGCGCGCCGTGCAGCACGCTGCGGCGGAACAGGGTGCGCCCGAGCGCCCGCAGGCTCCACGGCGCGCTGGCCGGCGCGTGCACGACGACGAGGTCGAGGTCGGGGTCGGCGAGGCGGGCCGCGAGGTCGGGCAGCGTGCCGAAGGTCGGAACGTGGCGGCCCTGCGCCGGATCGGTCCGGGTCTCGTCCGGCCAGGTGGAGAAGAACGTGGTGGTCTGCGGAAACGCCGCGTGCATGTAGCCGGTCGGGCCGATCTCGACGATGCGCGGCGCGTCGACACGGGGCGGCCGGGCCGTGATCTCGGGACCGTGCTGCGGACCGTGCTCCGGATCGCGCGGCGCGGTCGTGGCCGGCGCCATCGGGCTCGACAGGGTGATGTCGGACATGCGGCGGCGGGCGTCAGGACGACGCCGGCTCCTTCTCGACGAAGGGCCGCATGGCGGCCGCGAGATGCGGCGCGATGAGGCTCTCGACCGTGTTGCGCTTCTCCTCGGCGAGCTCGGGCCGGCCCATCAGGCCGACCTCGTGCAGCCACGGGCCGACCCATTGCAGCGGGCCGTCCTCCACGGCGAGCCCGGGGCGGAACGGCACGAAGCGGGTCTCGGCCTCCTCCAGGGTGGAGAGGTCGAGGCGGCTGTACAGCGGCTCCCAGTTGCCCCCGCCGGTGTCGAGGCCGACGAACCAGTCCTGGCCGAAGTCGAGCGGCAGGTCGGCGACCTTGTCGAACCGGAACATGCAGAAGCCGGCCCACAGGAACCAGCGGCTGCCGATGCGGCGCACCTGGCCGTAGCAGTCCTGGCGGGCGAGCGGCGCGAACGGATCGTCCCGCCCGGTCGGGAACAGGTCGTCGTCGATGAAGCCGAAGGCGGCCGGGACGGCCGGGCGAATCAGGTTGTGCCAGGTCCAGTTGAGGGCGAGGCCATGCGAGCGGCTCGGCGCCTTGCCGGTCCACGGGTTGCGCGGCAGCTGCAGGTAGTGCGCGCCCTCGGCCCGGGCGACGTGCCGGATGCGCTCCGCCGTCGCGTCGTCGGGCGAGTTGTCGACGATGACGTGGACGACGTCCGGCACGTAGTGGCGGATCAGGGCGATCTGCCAGCGGGCGGCGTTGACGTCGGCGAAGGCGATCGTCACCAGGGCGTTGCGGCCGGCGATCGCGTGCCCGACCGCGGCGAGGTCGCCGGCCGCGGGAGGCTTGCGGCGATAGGCGGTGTCGACGGCGCGGTAACGCGCCGTCTTGAGGGACTGCACGAGGGGCCGCAACCGGAGCCACTCGTGCCAGCTATAGTCGGACATCGCCCGCGGCATGCTTCCTCATACGGAATCGGGTCCGTTTGCGCCAGTCTCGGGTTTGCCCCGAGGCGGTCCGCAGGCGCGCCGGCCGGGCGGCGGCAGGGTCGCCGCCGCGACCCGGGGCGACTATGGTAACCCGCCAAGAGGGCGACGGTTTCGGGCGACGGTTTCGGGCGACGGTGTCGATGACGGCTGGGGTGACGGTTTCGGTGGTTCTGCCGGTGCGCGACGGCGGGCCGTTCCTGCGCGAGGCGGTCGACAGTGTTCTCCAGCAGGACATGAACGACCTCGAGCTCGTCGCCATCGACGACGGCTCGATCGACGACACGCCGGCGGTTCTGGCCGCCGCGGCGGCGCGCGACCCGCGGGTGCGGCTGTTCGCGACCGGCGGACGGGGGCTGGTCGCGGCGCTGAACACGGGTGTCGAGGCGGCGCGGGGCGCGTATCTGGCCCGGCTCGACGCTGACGACGTCGCGATGCCGAGCCGGTTGTCCCGTCAACTCTCCGCGATGACGGCGCGGCCGGCCCTGGGACTGCTCGGAAGCTGGGCCGAGACGATCGACGCCGACGGCCGCCCGATCGGCCGGCTGACGCCGGAGACCGATCCGGCGGCGCTGGTCGCGCTGCTCCAGCGGACCAACCCGTTCATCCACTCCTCGCTGATCCTGCGCACCGACCTGGTGCGCCGGCTCGGCGGCTATCGGGCCGCCTTCGAGGCGGCCGAGGACTACGACCTGTGGTTGCGCGTCGCCGAGGTGGCGGAGGTCGGTAACCTGCCGGAACCGCTGATCCGCTACCGCTGGCACGGCGGCAACGTCACCAGCCGCAAGGAGGTCCGGCAGTGCTTCTCGGTGCGGCTGGCGCAGCGCGCCGCCGCTGCCCGGCGGGCCGGCTTGCCGGATCCGGCCGATGCGCTCGCCGGCCCGCCCGATCTCGCCGACCCGGCCGCCGCGGCAGGGGCCTTCGCCGAGGATGTCCGGCTCTACCGGGTGCTGGCGCTGGCCGATCCCGCCGCCGCCCCGGCGCTCGGGCCGGTCGATCTCGGCCCGCTGCTCGCGCCGCCGACGCCGCTGTCGCATCGGGAGCGCAAGCTCGCCCAGAAGGCCTTGCTGGCGCTGGCGAAACGACCCGGCTTCGGCATCCCGGGCCGGCTCGGGCTGGTGTGGCGGATGCTGCGGCTGCACCCCGCCCGCGGGATCGCGCTCGCGGTCGGCGCGCTCACCGGCCGCGTCTGAGCGCCGCCCGCTCGGTGGCGACCGCGAGGATCGCGTCGGTCGCCGACTGCAGCCCCGCATAGAGCTCGGGTGTCTCGCCATAGGCGGCGCCGTTCGCCGACCAGACGGCGCGCCGGCCCGGATCCGCCGCCGTCGCCAGCGCGGCCGCGAGGTCGGCCTCGGCGAACGGCTCGGGCAGGACGAGGCCCGCTTCGGCGAGCGCGACGTGCTCGGCATAACCGCAGACCCCGGAGGCGACCGCGGGCAGGCCGTTGATGACCGCCTCCAGGATCACGGTGCCGGTGGTGTCGAGCCGGGCCGGATGCACCAGGACGTCGGCCGCCGCCATGACGGCCGGCACGTCCTCGCGATGGCCGAGCCAGCGGATGCGGTCCGCGACCCCGAGCTTGGCGGCGAGCCGGACGGTGCCGCGCGCCGCCTTGTCGCGGGCGGCGAGGCCGGCGACCAGGAGGCGCGCCTCCGGCCGGGCCGCGAGCGCCGCGACGGTGCGGTCGAGCCCCTTGATCGCCGGCTGCACGGCGACGGCGAGCCAGACCATCTCGTCGTCGCTCCCTTGCCCGAGGCCGAGCGCCGCGCGCATCCGCTCGCGGGTGCCGTCCCGGCGCAGCCCCGGCTGCCGGCGCGCCGGTGCGCCGGTCGGCGGCAGCACCGTGATGCGCTCCGGCTCGGTGCCCCAGGCGGCCCGATAGGCCGCCGCCTGCGGGCGGGCGAGCAGCAGCAGGCGGGTCGCCGCGCCCGGCGCGAAGGCGCCGGCCTCCAGGCGCCGGAACGTGCGGTAGCGCGGCAGCAGCGCGCGCCAGGACAGGCGGCGGATCCGGGCCGCGATCGACGGGTCGGCGCAGTAGAGGAGGTCGAGCCCCGGCATCTTGTTGAAGCCGACCACCGCCTCGAAGCGCGGCGCCGCCGCGGCGACCGCGGTCGCGAAGGCCGCCTGGATGCCGTGATTGGTCCGCCCCGGCGCCTTCAGGATCTCGACCGGGAGATCGTCGGCGAAAGTTCCGGCCGCCCGCTCCGCCGTCAGGATGGTGACGCCGGCGCCACGCTCCCGCAGGGCGCGGGCGATGGCGAGGCAGTCGCGCTGCAGGCCGCCGCCGGGAAAGAGCTTGACCACGGCGAGCGCGATGCGCAGCCGCGTGCGCTCCGCCGCGACGAGCGCCTGGCCGCCGCCGGCGCGGTGGGCGAGGTCGAGGCTCACCGCCAGGCCGGACGCGGCAGCCGGGCGAGCAGGCGACTGCGCAGCATGGCGAGATCGAGCGTGACGTCGCGCTCGAGCCCGCGGCCCGTGTAGATGGCGAACAGGCCGAGCCCGATGGCGCCCAGCAGCACCGGATAGAGCAGATAGAGGGCGATCGGCGAGCTCTGGCCGATCGCCATGCAGGCGAAGCCGAGGATGCGCAGCGCGAACACGCCGACGATCACCATGGCGGTCGAGCCGACGCGGCCCTGGCGGGTCGAGCGCGGCGTGCACATCAGCATGTAGGCGAGCACCACGAAGGCGATCGGATAGAGGGGCGCGACGAGGCGGTCGTTGAGCTCGACCCGGAACTGGTTGGGCGAGGTCTTGAGCAGCTTGTCGTCGGGATCGGGGAACAGGAGCTCCCACAGATAGCGCTCGCGCAGGCCGTAGGAGACCCGGTTCGCCACCGTGTAGGGCGACAGGTCGAAGGCGTAGCGCTCGAACTTGACCATGGTGGGGTCGCGGTCGGACGCGCGGCGACGCTGCACCCAGCCGTCGGTCATCACCAGATAGGTGCCGCGTCCGGTCTGAACGATGTTGCCCTGATCGGCCAGGATGGTCGCGCGCTCCTTCGGATCGCGGAAGTCGTCGATCAGGATGCCGCCGAACTGGCTGTCGGTCTTCTTCTCGCGGATGTGGAAGGTCAGGCCGCGCTCGATCGACGTGAAGGTGCCGGGCCGCACGATGTTGGCGACCACGTCGGCCCGCACCTTGGCGAGCCGGTCGTTCATCTCGCGTTGCAGGAACGGCGACAGGAAGACCGCGATGATCATCACCAGGATCGAGACCACGGCGGCCAGCATGGCGAAGGGCCGGAACAACCGCCGCGGCGACACTCCGGCGGCGCTCATCACGACGAGCTCGGAATCGCCGTTCAGCTTCGTCAGCGTGTAGACGACCGAGATCAGCATGGCGATCGGCGCCAGGATGAGCATCAGGGTCGGGATGATCATGCTGGTGATGCCGATGAAGGTCAGCACCGTCTGGCCCTGGCCCGTGATCAGGTCGATCTGGCGCAGGATCTGGGTCACCCAGATCACCCCGGTCAGGCTGAACAGGACCAGCAGGAACATGCTGAAGCCGGTCTTGAAGACGTATTTGTCCAGCGAATCCATCGGCGCTCGTCCCGGGGGCCCGGCGTGCGGCGGCCGGCTCCGTCATAGACCCTGCGTTATAGGCGATGTCGTGGCGCTTGGCACGCCGGACCGAGGTCGCGCCCCGGCGCCCGGTGGCTGCGCCGCCAGGGGGCGGCGCTTCGCGGCGGGTGGGGGCCGTCCCCAGGCGTGCGCCGGACCGTCCGGCCGGCCGGCGGTGCAGAACCGCCGGGCGATGCCCCGTGACGCGCCGGGCGCCGCTCAGCCGCGCTTGCGCAGCGCCGCGGCCGGACGCTTGCGGCGCACTTTCGCAGGCCGCTTGGACAGCTTCTCGGCGATGCCGTAGAGCTGCTCGCGCCGCTGCATCTCCTTCCACACCTCGGCCGGCTTGACGCCGACGGCCGCCCACAGCACGGCGAGGTTGTAGACGAGGTCGGCGCTTTCCCGCACGACGTTGTCGTGGTGGTTGTCCATCGCCTCGATGATCACCTCGGCGGCCTCCTCGGCCACCTTCTTGGCGATCTTGGCGCGCCCGGAATGGACGAGCCGCGCCGTCCGCGAGCTCGACGGCTTGGCATCCTTGGCGGCCAGGACGGCGCGAAATAACCGATCGATCGAATCAGCCATGCGAAAACGATAGCGGACTGCAGCCGTCCGGAAACCGTCTCCATCGCATCGCACACAAAAAACGGCGTCGCCGGGCGACGCCGTTTCGCGTCTGGCCGGGCGTGCCGGCCGTCTCGGCTCTGACCGGCGGTGCCGGCCGATCTCGGGTCGGCCGTGCCCGCCGTCCCGCCACCGGCCCGGCGGCGCCTCACCAGCGGTCGTAGTAACCGTAGGGCGCGTAGCCGTAGGGCGCGTAACCGGGGCCGTAATAGCCGTAAGCCGGCGGCGGTCCGCCGTAATAGCCGTAGGGCGCGTAGTAATAGCTGCGCCGGGCCGCGGCGTTGGCGGCCGCGATGCCGATGATGGTCGCAGCGGCGGCGCCGACCGCATAGGGAACCCCGGGCGGAACGCCGCGATACGAGCGGCCGCCCCGGTGATAGCGACGCTGGGCGCCGGCCTCGACCGTGCCATTGGTGAGATCGGGGCCGGCCTTGCCGGCGGAGGCCGCGACGGCCGGCGTCGGGCCGAAGCCGCCGATCACGATCGCGGCGGCCGCGACCACGGCGACGGCCATGGTGGATGACTTGCGCATGGGGAACCTCTGCACTGCTCCGCTCCGCCGCGCTCCGGCGGGATGAATCAACGCGCGAGCCGGTGCTTCGTTCCGCGCCCGTCATGCTGCGGCGGCAAGGCCGGACGCCGCGTCAGGCGGTGTCGCCGGCCTCCTCGGCGGCGAGGCGGGCACGCCAGTCGCGCCGTCGGCGCAACAGCGAGGCCGCCGACAGAACGAGCAGGCCGGCGACGAGCGCCAGGAGCACGGCGGCGATCGGCCGCTCGACGAAGATGCTCCAGTGCCCGTTCGACATGACCAGCGACTGGCGCAGGCTCATCTCCAGGATCGGCGCGATGACGAGGCCGAGCACCAGCGGCGCCGGGTCGAAGTCGAACTTGCGCAGCACGTAGCCGAGCACGCCCATCGCCAGCATGATCCACACGTCGACGACCGAGTGGTTCACCTCGTAGACGCCGACGATGCAGAACATCACGATCAGCGGATAGAGATAGGCGTAGGGGATGCGCAGAACGCTGACGAACAGGCCGACCAGCGGCAGGTTGAGGGCGAGCAGCATCAGGTTGCCGACATACATCGAGGCGACGAAGCCCCAGAACACGTTCGGGTGCTCGCTGACGAGCTGCGGCCCCGGCGGCACGCCGTGGATCAGCAGCGCCGCCATCAGCACGGCCGTCACCGGGCCGGTCGGCAGGCCGAGCGCCAGCATCGGCACGAAGGCGCCCGTCGAGGCGGCGTTGTTGGCCGACTCCGGCCCGGCGACGCCGGCGACGGCGCCTTTGCCGAACTGCTCCGGGGTCTTCGAGAGCCGCCGCTCCAGCGCGTAGGAGAGGAAGCTCGAGATGATGTGGGCGGAGCCCGGAATGATCCCGACCAGGAAGCCGAGCACGCTGCCCCGGCCGATCGGCGCCGCCGCCTCGCGCCATTCGGCGCGGGTCGGCATCAGCTCGGCGAGCTTCGGTGCCACCACGGCCGTGGTGACGTTGCGGCTCGGGGTCGAGAGAATCTCGCCGAGCCCGAACAGGCCGACCGCCACGGGCACGATGCCGATGCCGTCGCCGAGCTCCGGGATGTCGAAGGCCCAGCGGAAATGCCCGGTCATCACGTCGATGCCGACCATGCCGAGCATCAGCCCGACGCTCGCCATCAAGAGCGTGCGCACCAGCGAGGTCGCCGACATGTAGGCGAGGAAGACGAGGCCGAGCACGAGGAGCACCGTGTACTCGGGCGGGCCGAAGCGCAGCGCGAAGGCGCCGAGCGGCGGCGCGACCAGCGTCAGCATGATCACGCCGAACGTGCCGGCCACGAACGAGCCGACCGCGGCGATGCACAGCGCCGCGCCGCCGCGTCCGCGCTGCGTCATCGCGTAGCCGTCGATGCAGGTCATCACCGAGGCGGCCTCGCCCGGGATGCGCATCAGGATCGAGGTGGTCGAGCCGCCGTATTGCGAGCCGTAATAGATGCCGGCCAGCATCACGATCGCCTTGGTGGCGTCGAGCCCGAACGTCACCGGCAGCAGGATCGAGATGCCGGCGAGCGGCCCGATGCCGGGCAGCATGCCGACCAGCGTGCCGACCAGGCAGCCGAGAAAGGCGTAGAGCAGCACGTCCGGCTGCAGGGCGACCGAGAAGCCGATCAGCAGGCTGTCGAAGGTTGCGTCCACGTGAAGTCCCGTGCCGGCGCCGGAGTGGCGTCTTGCTGTGTGTCTCGTGTCGCGTCGGGTCTCAGCTCCAGATCGAGCCAGTGGGGAGCGGAGACTTCAGGAGCATGCCGAACACCGCCCACAGCGTCACCGTGACTCCGACCGCGAACACGGCCGCCCGAAGGATGCCGCGCCGCTCGACCAGCGCCACGAGACCGAACAGCAGGAGCGACATCGTGATCAGGACGCCGAGCCGGGTGTAGAGCGCGGTGGCGAGTGCGGCGAAGACGATCACGCGCACCGCGTGGTCGGCGTCGCTCCAGTGCGCCGCCGTGATCGGAGGCGTGCTCGCGCCGCGGACCAGCAGCACGGCACCGAACAGCGCCACGAGGCCGATGGCGATCATCGGCATCATGCCGGCGCCCGGCATGGCGAGCGAGCCGACCGGCAGGTCGTCGCTGAGCCACCACAGGAGCAGGGCGAGCGCGACGAACGCGGCGCCGGCGACGGTGTCGCGGCGGAGTTTCATCGCGGTGCTCCGTGGATGAAGATGCGCCTGGGCGCGACGCTTGCTTCACCTCTCCCCGCGCGCGGGGAGAGGTCGACGGTCGCGCCGACGGCGCGACTGTCGGGTGAGGGGGCGTCGCCGCGAGTCCGAGACCCTCTGCATCGGAGAAGCGCCCCCTCATCCCACCCTTCTCCCCGCACGCGGGGAGAAGGAGCGCCGGCGTCGTGCCGGTCGATCGGCCATGGCGACCGGGCGGTCATCAGTCCAGGTGCGCTCATCCCTCCACCTTGCCGATGGTGCGCACCGCGTCCTCGATGCGGCGCGCGTCGGCGTCCCAGAACGCCTTGAACTCCGGCTGGTCCTGATAGGCGACGTCCTGGCCGATGTTCTTCATCGCCTGCTTGAAGGCGTCGGTGGCGACCGCCTCGCGGGTGATCTCGCGCAACCGCGTCACCACCGGCTCGGGCGTGCCCTTCGGCGCGAACAGCCCGACCCAGAGGTAATACTCGATGTCGAAGCCGAGCTCCTTCATGGTCGGCACGTCGGGCAGCGAGGCCGCGCGCGTCGCGCCGAAGCACGCGAGCGGGCGCACCTTGCCGGCCTTCATCTGGCCGCTCGCCGCGGCGATCGACGACACCAGCGCCTGCGCATTGTTGCCGATCAGCGCCGTGACGGCGGGACCGCCCCCGGCGGTCGGCAGATGGCGCACCTGCAGGCCGGCGGCCTTGAGGAACAGCGCCATCGGCAGATGCAGCGCGCCGTAGAGCCCCGACGACGAGAAGATCAGCGCGTTCGGCCGCGCCTTCGCGTCGGCCATGAACTCCTGCAGGGTCTTGTAGGGCTGCTGATCGTTGACGACGAGCACGCAAGGGTCGGCGATCAGCCTGGCGACGGGCACGAAGTCGTCGCGGGTGAATTTCGGCTTGCGGCCGAACAGCCGGTCGACCTCGGCGAAGCCGGAGATCGAGACGATGTGCATCAAGAGCGTGTAGCCGTCCGGCTTCGCGGCGGCGGCGAACTGGGCGCCGACCGCGCCGGCCGCGCCCGCCTTGGTCTCGATCACCATCGGCTGCTTGGTGACGGTCTCGACCACGGCGGCGAACGGCCGTGCCACCACGTCGGCGGCGCCGCCGGGTGGGAACGGGTTGATCACCGTGACGGCGCGGGTGGGATAGGTGTCGGCCAGCGCCGGGCCGAGACCCGAGCCCAGCCCCGCGCCGAGGCCCATTGCAGTGGCAGAAGCGGCGGCGCCGAGCATCACGCCCCGCCGGTCGATGTGACCGGTGTCGCTCATGACGTTCCTCCCTGAACCGGCGTTGATCGCCGTTTTCATCTCCGGCTCGGTGTCGAGCCCGGCTTGGTGCCGTCCGGTCGTCGCGGTGCAGCATCGAGGCGGCGTCGCGGCGATCGTCCCGTCATGGTAGCGGCCACGGCCGCGCGGTCAACACGCGCAGCGGCGACATCGCATGGTTTGCATGCGAAGTGCATGGCCCGTGGACGACTTGGCGGAATTCACCCGACGACTTTCACCGGCGACGCGGCATGCTCCGCTCATGCCCGCGCAGGCGGGCATCCAGAGCCGCACCGCCTGCGGCCGTGGGTCCCGCCTTCGCGGGGACGAGCCGAGCTCGAGGCGCGTCATTGCACTTGCGCGCAGAAACCGCGAGAGGGGCTCACCCCTTGCCGCGCACCTTGGCGGCCCGTGCGGTGAAGCGGGCCATGGCGGCGAGCGTCTCGTCGGAGACGTGGTGCTCGATGCCCTCGCTGTCGCGCCGCGCCGCCGCGGGGCTGACGCCGAGCGCGCACAGGAAGGTCTCGACGACGTGGTGGCGGGTGCGGGCGCGCGCCGCCATCGCCTCACCGGCCGCGGTGAGGAACACGCCGCGATAGGGGCGCTGCTGGACGAGGCCCTCCTCGGCGAGCCGCTTCAGCATCTTGGCGACGGTCGGCTGGGCGACACCGAGACGCGCCGCGATGTCGACCTGGCGGGCCTCGCCGCCGGTGCCGATCAGCTCGGCGATCAGCTCGACATAGTCCTCGGCCAGCTCGGCGCGGCGGGCGTCGCGGGCCTGGCGAAAACCCTCGGCGGCGGCGTCCGGTGGTGCGGACGCCGCCGGGCGCGTGCCGATGGGGCGCGTCCCCGTCGGTCGTTTCTCCGTCGGCTTTTTCTCCGTCGTCCGTGCGCCGGACGCCGTTCCCCGGCCCGCCGGCCGTGGCGCCGTCGTCGGGCCGGTCGGCCGTTCCGGGGAGGGGCGTCGTCTCGTGGTCATCGCGCCGTCGTCTCGATGTCGTCTCGATGTCGTCCGGCCGGGCCATCCGGGGCCGGCCGCCCGGACGCGCGGCGATTCCAACCATCCGCGCCCTCGTCGACGGGATGGGACCCTTGACGAAATAGCAACACACCCGATTTATAGCAACAGCTATAGTACCGCGATGAAGACGCGGCCCGGCATGGCGACCGATAGTCACGCAATCGACACCCAGCGGAAGGCGGGGGGCAGGACGGTCGAGCAGGGCTCGGACCGCACCACCGAGGCGATCCGCGACGCGCTGGCCGGGCGGCGGCACGGTCGCTTCACGTTCCTTTTGTTCGCCGGGCCGGCCGTGATCTCGTCGATCGCGTACATGGACCCGGGCAACTTCGCCACCAACATCCAGGCCGGCGCCAAGTACGGCTACACGCTGCTGTGGGTGGTGCTGCTCGCCAACCTGGTCGCGATGGTGTTCCAGGGCCTCTCGGCCAAGCTCGGCATCGTCACCAACCGGAACCTCGCCGAGATCTCCCGCGACCACCTGCCGAAACCGGTGGTGTGGGGCATGTGGGTGACGGGGGAGATCGCCGCCATGGCGACCGACCTGGCCGAGTTCCTCGGCGGCGCCATCGGCTTCTCGCTCCTCTTCGGCATCCCGCTCCTCGCCGGCATGGCGATCACGGCGGTGATCACCTACGGGATCCTGCTGTTCGAGCGCGGCGGCTTCCGCGCCATGGAGCTGATCATCGGCGCCATGGTGGCGATCATCGGGCTCTGTTATCTGGTCGAGGTCTTCATCGCGCCGATCTCGTGGACGGGCGCGCTCGCCGGCCTGGTGACGCCGAGCATCCCGTCCGCCGAGGCGCTGACCATCGCGGTCGGCATCATCGGCGCCACCGTGATGCCGCACGCCATCTACCTGCATTCCGGCCTGACCCAGGCCCGCGCTCCGGCCCGCGACGAGCGCGAGCGCCGCGCCTTGTTGCGCTGGTCGAACCGCGAGGTGGTGATCGCGCTCGCCATCGCCGGGCTCGTCAACATGGCCATGGTGATGATGGCCTCGGCCGCCTTCCATCTCGGTTACAGCGACGTCGGCGAGATCGAGACGGCTTACAAGACGCTCACCCCGCTGCTGGGGGCCGGCGCCGCCGCCGTGTTCCTGGTCTCGCTGATCGCCTCGGGCGTCTCGTCGTCGGTGGTCGGCACCATGGCGGGCCAGCTCATCATGCAGGGCTTCGTCGGCTTCAACATCCCGCTCCTGGTGCGCCGCCTCGTCACCATGATCCCGGCCTTCGTGGTGGTGTGGCTCGGCGTCGACGCCACCAATGCGCTGGTGATGAGCCAGGTGGTGCTCAGCCTCGCGCTGCCGGTGCCGATGATCGCGCTCGTCTGGTTCACGGGCCGCAAGTCGATCATGGGCGGCTACGCCAACGGCCCGCTCCTCCAGGCCGTCGCCGTACTGGGCGCCGTCGTGGTGTCGATCCTCAACGTGGTGCTGCTCGCCCAGACCTTCGGGCTCCTGGACGGCTGGTCGGCGGGGTGAGGTCGCGCTCGGCCGCGTCAGCGGCAGGCAAAGGCTCTCCCGGACTTCGTCATGCCCGCGCTCGTCGCGGGCATCCACGTCTTGGTGACTGTCGGACCCCGTGGATGGCCGGGACGAGCCCGGCCATGACGAGGAGAGCGGATTACATCCCCAGATAGAACTTCCTGATCAGCTCGTTGTCGGCGAGCTCGGCGGCCGAGCGGCCCTCGAAGGCGATGTGGCCGTGGACGATGACGTAGCCGCGGTCGGCGATGCGCAGCGCCTGGGTGAAGTTCTGCTCGGCCATCAGCACGGTGAGGCCCCAGCGCTCCTTCAGCTCCTGGATCTTGTCGATGGTGCGGGCGACCAGCACGGGCGCGAGCCCCACCGAGGGCTCGTCGACCAGCAGGAGCTTCGGCGCCAGCATGAGGGCGCGGCCGAGCGCCAGCATCTGCTGCTCGCCGCCCGACATCGAGCCGGCGAGCTGGCGGCGGCGCTCGGCGAGCCGCGGAAACGCCTCGTAGCAGAAGGCGAGATTGTCCTTCATGGCGCTGCGCGCCGTAGGCCGGAAGGCGCCGAGCAGCAGGTTCTCCTCGACCGAAAGGCGAGGGAACAGCCGCCGCCCCTCCGGCACCAGCGCGATGCCGAGATCGACGATCTCGACCGTCGACATCCCGCCGAGATCGTGCGTGACGCCGTCGATCGTCACGCTGATCCGCCCCTTGGTCGGCCGCAGCAGGCCCATGATGCACTTGATCACGGTGCTCTTGCCGTTGCCGTTGGTGCCGAGCAGCACCACGGTCTCGCCGGGGTTCACGTCGAGCGAGACGTCCTCCAGCACCCGCACGGCGCCGTAGCCGGCGTCGATCCCCTCGATCCTGATGCTACTGGCCAAGATACGCCCTCTCGACCTCGGGATGGCGCACCACCTCGGCGGGCGCGCCGTCGGCGATCTTCCTGCCCGACACCAGCACGACCAGGCGCTGCGAGAACTGCATCACGGCGCGCATGATGTGCTCGATCAGCACCACCGTGATGCCGGCCTCGTTCAGCCGGATCAGCAGCGCGACGATCTCGTCCACCTCGGAGTTCGACAGACCCGCCATCGCCTCGTCGGCGATCAGCAGGCGCGGCTCGGCGGCGAGCGCACGGGCGAGCTCGAGCTTGCGCATGTCGACCTGGGTGAGATCGCGCGGCATGTGGCGGGCACGATCGGCGAGTCCCATCTGACCCAGCACCTCGGCGATACGGTCGGCGATCTCGGGCTCGGAGAGTCGCCGCCCGCGGCGGCTCTCGGCGGCCCAGACCAGCGGCACCCTGATGTTCTCGGCGATGGTGAGGCTCGCGAACGGGCGCGGGAGCTGGAACGAGCGGGCGATCCCGCGTCGCGTGCGCTGATGCGGGCCGAGGCCGGCGAGATCGCGGCCCTCGAAGCAGACCGTGCCGGTCTCGTGCACCAGCGTGCCGGACAGGCAGTTCACCAGCGTGCTCTTGCCGGAGCCGTTCGGGCCGATCAGGCCGACCCGCTCGCCTGCCGGGATCGTCAGATCGACACCGTCGAGCGCGATGAAGCCGCCGAACCGCTTGCCGACGCCGTCGACCTGGAGCAGCGGCGTCGTCATGGCGCGGCCCCCTTGCGGTCGCGGCCGAAGACGCGCCGCCACAGCCCGACGATGCCGTTCGGCGCGACGATCACGAAGCCGACCAGCAGAAGGCCGACGATCAGCAGGTTGACGGCCGAGGAGATCGTCACGGTGGCGATCTGCTGCAGCGAGCCGAGCAGCACGGCGCCGATCAGCGGTCCCACCCAGGTCGTCGTGCCGCCGATCATCGGCATGGCGATGGCGTTGACGGCGTAGGGCAATCCGAAGGCCGAGGCGGGCTCGACATAGCCGATGTAATAAGGAAACGGCGCGCCGGCCATGCCCATGAAGGCGCCCGAGATGGTGGTGGCGATCAGCTTGAGGCGCAGCGTCGGCACGCCGTTCGCCTCCGCGGCCAGCTCGTCGTCGCGGATCGCGGCGAAGCCGAGGCCGAGGCGTGACCGCTCGATCGCCCGTGCCGTGGCGATCGCCAGCACGGCGAGCGCCAGCATCACCAGCACCAGATAGTCGATGTAGCTCAGCCCCGGGATCGGCCCGGCCGCCGGCTTGATGATGTAGGCGCCGCGCGAGCCGCCCACATAATGCCAGTTGACCACGACGGTCTGCAGCACGACCGCGAGCGCGAGCGTCGCGATCGAGAAGAAGGCGCCGCGCAGCCGCAGCGTCAGCCAGCCCATGGCGAGGCCGAGCAGCCCGCACAGCACCGCGGCGACGACGATCAGTACCGGCACCGGCAGCGGCAACGCCTTGTGGAAGAACACCGACGTGTAGGCGCCGACCGCGAAGAACGCGGCCGAGCCGAAGTTCACGTAGCCCGTGTAGCCGCCGAGAATGTTCCAGGCGGTGGCGAGCACGACGAACTGCAGCACCGTGTAGCCGGCGAACATCAGATAGTCGCTGCGCAAGGCGAGGGCGACGCCGTAGAGCGCCGCCGCGACCGCGATGCTGATCAGGACGAAGACGGAGTTACGCAAGGCAGGAACCGCAGCGTGAAACGTGGAACGCCATGCTCACCGTCCGAACAGGCCGGCGGGACGCACGGCGAGGGTGATCAGGAGGAGCCCGAAGGCGACCGCCGGGGCCCAGGACGGCCCGTAGAAGGTCGCGGTCAGGCTCTCGACGACGCCGAGCAGCATGGCGCCGATCAGCGTGCCGGGCAGGCTGCCGAGCCCGCCGAGCACGCAGATGGCGAACACCCGCCCGATATACTCGCGCCCGATCGACGGCTCGATCGGCTGGATGACGATCAGAAAGGCGCCCGCGAGCGCGCAGGTGGCGATCGACACCGCGAAGGCGACGCGGCGGATCCGGGTCGGATCGGCGCCCATCAGCTGCAGGGCGAGCTGATCCTGTGCCACCGCCATCACGGCGCGGCCGATGAAGGTGCGGGTCAACAGGAGCTGCAGCACGGCGAGCATCAACAGCGAGACGAGGCAGGGGACCAGCATGCGCAACGGGATCTGGACGAGGCCGAGGTCGAGCGAGCGGTCGACATAGGCGGCGTTGACGTAGCGGTAGTCGACCCCGAAGCCGAGGATGAGCGCCACCTCGGTGATGAACAGGAGCCCGAAGAAGAACGCGAGGCCGCGCAGCGAGTCCTGGCCGCGCTTCTCGAAGGAGAGGAAATAGACCTGATAGATCGCGGCGCCGAGCGCATAGAACAGCGGCAGCGCCAGCACCCCGACGACGATCGGATCGAGGCCGAAGGCCGTGTTGGCCATGTAGGCGACATAGGAGCCGAGAATGATGAAGGCCGGATGGGCGATGTTGACGATGTCGAGAATGCCGAACGAGATCGAGATGCCGACCGTCACGGCGGCATAGAAGCCACCGAGCAGCAGGCCGGCGATCAGGGCGTTGAGCACCAGGTCGAGCTCGAGCATTGCGGGGTCCGACGGCTCCGGCGCGGCGACGTGAAACGGCGCACGGCGCGCGGGCGCCGTGACCGTGGCGACGATGCGATGTCGAGACGAAACGAATCACGCGGCGCCGCGACGGCACCGGGCGCTTCTCTCCCCGACGGTTCCTCTCCGGCTCCGGCGTTCGTGCGCCGGAGCTCGTTCAGTTGGCCGTCAGTGTGCAGGACGGCGTGCCGCTTGGCTAGAGACTTTTCATGCAGAGTGGGCAGAGGTGGGCAGCCGACCTCGCGTGGCTATGCTGCCGCCTGCTGCCGTGCGCTCGCCGGGATGGGCAGCGGCGGATTGCTGCTCTGCAGCGTCTCGACGGTCAGGAACACCATCTCGCCGTCGCCGATGTTCTCGAGGTCGTGCACCTTGAACTCGCCCGGCCCGTAGGTCTCGTGCCGCGTCTCGCCCGGCTGGTAGGTGTACTCCACCGTGGTGCCGTCCATCAGATGCTGGCGGCCGCGGCTCGCCGTCACGGCGGTCCAGAAATAGTCGAGAACGTGGCGATGGAAGCCGATGCGCTCGCCGGGCGCGAGGCGGATCATCCACACCCGCACCTTGTCGGTCTCCGACACGAGCGTGTGGCCGACGCAGCCGTTCGGCGCCTTCGCCTCGCGCTCGAACTCCTGGCGGATCGCCGCCGGCCAGGCGGAGGTGTCGACGGCGGCGGCGGTCTTGTCCAGCATGGTCATTGCATTCATCGGGGGTCCTCCGGATGATGCACACGATATAACAACGATGCCGGGAGGAGAAAGTGGGCGGACCAGCGAACGGACGGGCGCGACGCGCGATCGTGATCGGCGGCTCGATGAGCGGGCTGCTCGTCGGCCTGTTGCTGGGCCGGCGCGGCTGGGACGTCGACGTCTACGAACGGGTCGCCACCGCGCTGTCGGGCCGCGGCGCCGGCATCGTCGCGCAGGGCGATCTCATCGCGCGCTTGCGGGCGCTCGGGCTCGACACGAGGTCGCTCGGGGTCGAGATCACGACCCGCCAGATCCTGGAGCACGACGGCACCGTCTCCGACCGCATGGAATGCCGGCAGACGCTGACCGCCTGGGAGCGGCTGTGGCGGCTCCTGCGCGACGCCTTCCCGGCCGCGCATTACCACGGCGGGCGCGGCCTCGTCGGGATCGAGCAGTCGGACGGCGGCGTCGTGGCGCGCTTCGCCGATGGCGGCAGCGCGCAGGCCGATCTGCTGGTCGGCGCCGACGGCATTCGGTCCACGGTGCGACACGCCTGCGACGCTTCGGTCGGTCCGCAATATGCCGGCTACGTCGCCTGGCGCAGCCTGATCGCCGAGGGCGATTTCGCCCCGGCCGCCCACGCCGCGCTGTTCGAGAGGATGACGTTCTGCCTGCCGCCGGGCGAGCAGTTTCTGGGGTATCCAGTGGCCGGACCGGACGACGATCTGCGCGTCGGTCACCGCCGCTACAACATCGTCTGGTACCGCCCTGCCGACGAGACGGGGAGGTTGCGCGATCTGCTCACCGACGAGACCGGCACGACGCATGCGATCTCGATCCCGCCGCCGCTGATCCGCCGCGCCGCCATCGCCGACCTGATGGCCGACGCCCGCCGCCTGCTCGCGCCGCAGCTCGCCGACCTCGCGGCGCTGATGGAGGAGCCGATCCTGCAGCCGATCTACGATCTCGAGGCGAAGCGGCTCGCCTTCGGCCGGATCGCGATCGTCGGCGACGCGGCCTGCGTGGCGCGGCCGCATGTCGCGGCGGGCGTCGCCAAGGCGGCCGACGACGCGGCCGCCCTGGTCGACGCGGTGGCCGAGGCCGACGACGTGCCGGCGGCGATCCGCGCCTTCGAGGCGGAGCGGCTGCCGGTCAACCGCCGCATCGTCGAGCGTGCCCGCCATCTCGGCGCCTATCTGCAGGCGAGCCAGTCGGCCGAGGAGCAGGCTCGCTCGCGCCGCCACGGAATTCCGCGCGCCGTGATGGAAGAGACCGCCGTGCTGGACTTCTTGCACGAAGCGTGAGGAGTTGCCTTTCACCTCTCCCCAGTGGGGAGAGGTCGGGGTTCGCACCGAAGGTGCGAAGTCCGGGTGCGAGGGCGCCGCCCTCTCGATAAGAGCAATCAGCGTCGGCACCCCCTCACCCCGGCCCTCTCCCCGCCGGGGAGAGGGAGCCCAGCCGCAATCGCCGTATCGTCAGTGGATGCCAGCACCTCCGGCCCGGTGCGCCCGACCCCTGCGTCGTGAGATCTGGCCCGAGCCAGCCCTCAGGGAGTGGATGAACCGGTGTCCGTGAGGTGGCATCCGCCACGCCAACCTGATCAGATCCCCAGCAGCCGCTTCGACGTGCCGCCGCAGATCTTCGCCACCGTCGCCTCGTCGAGGCCGGCCGAGACGATGTGCTCGACCGGCTCGTACTCGGCCATGTCGTAAGGGTAGTCGGTGCCGAGGATCACGTGGTCCGGCCCGAACACCTCGACCAGCGCGCGCAGCTGATGCGGTGTGAAGACGACCGAGTCGACATAGATCTTCTTCAGATAGCTGGTCGGCGGGTTGGGCAGCGTGCCGTGGGTGTCGGCGCGTGCGCCCCAGGCGTGGTCGATGCGGCCCGAATAGGCGGCGAGGTACCCGCCGCCGTGCACGGCGACGATCTTCAGGTTCGGGTGCCGCTCGAGCACGCCGTCGAAGATCAGGTAGTGCAGCGCCATCGTCGTCTCGAGCGGGTTGCCGATGACGTTGTTGAAGTAGAAGCGGGTGAGGCGATCGCCCTCGGTGAAGCCGTTGGGATGCAGCAGCACCACGGCGCCGAGCTCCTCCGCCTTCTTCCAGAACGGCGCGAAGGCGGGGTCGGACAGTTCCTTGCCCGCGACGTTGGTGAGGATCTGCACGCCCTTGTGCCCGAGCTTGCCCATGCAATGCTCGAGCTCCTTCGCGGCCTCCTCGCCGTCGGACAGCGGTACGGTGCCGAACACCAGATAACGATCCGGGTTCCTGGCCGCGTATTCGGAGAGCCCCTCGTTGACCATCCGGGACGCCGGCACGGCGATGTCGAGCGGCACTGTGTAGTAGCATTGCGGCGGCGGGCACATGATCACCTGGAGGTCGAGCCCCATCGCGTCGAGATCGACGAGCCGCTCGGTCACGCCGGTCATCTGGGGGGCGCGCTCGGCGTCCTGCTTCTGGTTGAGCGCCTTGGTCTCGGGCGTCGAAAAATGCGCGAGCGGGATGGTCGACCAGTCGAGATGCGGCCTGGCGAGCTCCATGGCGCGCGGCACCGCCACGTGCGAGTGGATGTCGATCGTGATGCTCTGCGGCCGAACCTCGCGGCCGGGCCGGCCCTGCGGGCGCGCGGCGGTGGGACCGTAGCGGTTCCAGTCTTTCGCCATGCGGCGTTTCCTTCTTCCGTGCTGGCTGCGTCTCGGGTGGGATCGAAACCAGACAGGGCGGGGCGGAAGCTGCCCGATGCGGAGGATGACCCGTGAGGACCGGGCTCGCCGAACCGCCTGCCGGAGCCGTCTCGCGCCGCGCCCCCGCCGTTGCGGCAGGTCAGGCGGCGCGACGGCCCGCACTCTGTATAGAAGGCAATGTCACGCGCCACAATCGGCGTATCGCGGTCGGCGCGGGACCGCGGGCGCGTCGCCGTCTACTCGACGCCCAAGAGATCGACCTCGAAGACGAGCGTGGCGTTCGGCGGGATCTTCGGCGGCGCCCCCTCCGGGCCGTAGCCGAGCTCGGGCGGAATGACGAGCTTGCGCTTGCCGCCGACCTTCATGCCGGCGACGCCCTGGTCCCAGCCCTTGATCACCTGGCCGGATCCGAGCGCGAACGTGAAGGGCGCACGTCCGACCGAGGTGTCGAAGGTCGTCCCGTTGGTCAGCTTGCCGGTGTAGTTCACCCGCACGCGCCGGCCGGCCCGCGCCTCGGCGCCGGTGCCGACTTTCAGGTCCTGGATCTCGAGCCCGGCCGCGGGCGCGCCGGCCGGTGCGGCGGTGGTCTCGGGCGACGGGCTGTCGAAGCCGCTGGCGCAGGCGGCGAGCAGAAGACCGGTCCCGAGGACGAGACCGATGCGGATACGCGACATGACCAAACCTCCCCGCCGCGACGGTGCGGCGTGCGCGCGCACGCTACACCGGAAGCGCGTGAGTGGGAATGGAGGCGGCGGGAGGAGCGAGCACCTGACACCTCTCCCCGCTGGCGGGGAGAGGTCGGACGTTGCGCGCTCGCGCGCGACGTCCGGGTGAGGGGGCGTCGCCGCGAGTCTCGTCTTCCGGGAGAGGCCCCCTCACCCGTCTCGCCGCAGGACGGCGAGCCACCCTCTCCCCGCACGGCGGGGAGAGGGCCAGCGTCGCCGCGGCTGTATGTGTCAGCGCGGCTTCACGCCGGCGTCGCGGGGGCGGACGCCCGCGACCGGGCTCGCGACGCCGGACACGGCGGGCTCGGCCGTCGTGGTGTCTCCGGTCGCCGACGGGATGAACGGCACCAGCACCCACGCCTCCTTGCCGCCGCCGATGTGCAGCGTCGTCGTGCCGCCGAACACGTCGGCCGGGCGGTCGTCCGGGTCGTCGTGCAGGAACGGCCCGCAGCCGGTGAGCTCGTTCTTGAAGTTGGACAGCCTGCCGCCGCTGCCGCCCGGATACACGTAGTCCTTGCCGCGCACCGTGAGGGCGAGCCGATGACCGGCCGGCACCACGATCGAGGTCGGCCAGATCTCGATGTCGAGGGTCACGGCCTCGCCGGGCGACAGCGGCTGCTCCTCGTCGTGGGTGTGATAGGGGCGCCACGGCGTGGAGAGCTTTCGGTCGAGCTTGCGGTGCGAGGCGCGCAGCCAGCCCTGCGCCACCGGCGCGTGCGGATCGATGGCGCCCTGGAACGTGACCTCCTTCATGTCCGGCGAGAACACGCGCACGACCAGGAACAGGTCGGCGTCCGTCGTGGACGAGGAGACGGACAGCCGCGCCGCCATCGGCCCGGTGATCTCGGCCTCCTGCGGGAACGGCGCGGACAGGAACGTGACGCCGTCGCCGAGCGCGTCGAAGCTCACCTTCGATTCACGACCGGCGGGCTCGCGGCCGAGCGTCAGGGCGGCGGGATCGAGATGCAGCTTCGTCCACCGCGTGCGGGCGAGCGGCCATTCGGATTCGCCGCGCGGCACGAACCTGTCGACGTGCCGCACCTGCAGGAAGACGCGCGGCTGCTCGCGCCAGCCGTTGTTCTTGCCGTGCAGGAAGTGATCGAAGAACTTCAGTTGAAGCTCGCGGCCGTAGTCGGTGTAGAAATGCGTCCAGTGCTCGATGCCGTGCACCTCGAGCCACTTGTTCTCGGACGCCGCGCGCATGAAGCCCTCGAAATTGCCGCGCGGATGCAGCGGCTGGCCGCCCCAGTTGGCGGCCGAGAGCAGCGGCACCGTCACCTTGTCCCAGGCGGCGGAGCGGGCCTTGTGCCAGTCGTCGTCGAGTGGATGGTCGGCGATGTCGCCGCCGAAGTCGCGGCGGTTGCGGGCGAGCTCGGCGTCGCTCAGCTGCGCGACGCCGCACACCGGCTCGCCGGTGACGCGGCTCCTCGCGCCGCGCGGACCGAGCCCGTACTGCACGGTCTTCACCTGCATGTCGTACCAGTTCTTGGCGAAGGTGCAGAGGATGCCGCCGTGATAGCAGAGGTCGCGGTAGAAGTCGGCGAAGCCCTCCCAGGTGCAGATGGCGGCGAGATGCGGCGGCTGCAGGCCGGCGACCTGCCACTGGTTGGTGGCGTAGTAGGAGATGCCGGAAAGGCCGATCTTGCCGTTCGACCACGGTTGCGCCGCGGCCCATTCGATGCAGTCGTGGAAGTCCTTCGCCTCGCGCGGCGACCACGGATCGACGACGCCCTCCGAGCAGCCGCAGCCGCGCGAATCGACGCGCACGCACACATAGTCGTGCGGCACCCACTTCTCCGGGTCGACGACCTCCCAGCTTTGATAGAGGTTCGACGAGCCGGCCGTGACGTCCGGATGCTTCTCGGCCATCCGGTTCCAGGCGCTCGGATAGCCCTCCTGGAAGGCGAGGCCCTTCGCATACGGCCCGTAGCTCATGATCACCGGGTAGCGGCCCGGCGTCGTCGGGCCGAAGATGTCGGCGCGCAGCACCACGCCGTCGTCCATGGTGATCGGCACGTTCCAGTCGATCCGCATCCCGTCGCGCGTCTCGGAGCGCGGAACGATCGTCGCGCCCGTCGCGGGTGTTCCGGTCGCGGATGTGCCGGTCGTCGTGTCCATGGCGTCTCTCCCTGATTTGTCTGGTCGCGGACGCTTTCTGAGACGAGGTCCGTCGACGGGCGTCTCGATTGCGAGGTCGTCTCGATCTTGAGAGTGTCTCTTCTCCGTTTCTCCCCTCATGGTGAGGAGCGATCCGAAGGATCGCGTCTCGAACCATGAGGCCGTGATCTCGGCTCGGGTCGACCCTCGCCGTTCGCTCCGCTCATCCCGTTGCAAGCGGGGATCCAGGGCCTCGCGCCGTGTCGCCCCTGGGTCCCCGTGTGCGCGGGGACGAGCGACGGATCGAGCGCCTTCGCAAGTGGCAGGCGCGCTCGTCACGGCTTGCGCCGTGATCCTCCGCCCGTCTTCCGCGGTCCCTTCGCCGCGCCCTTGCGGCGCGTCACGCCGGCCATGCGCTCCAGGACCGTGCACACCGCGCCGGTGTCCTGCAGGCCGAGGCCCATCGAGCGGGCGGCGGCGTAGACGGGGCCGGTGGCGCTGAAGGTCGGTGTCGGCACGCCGAGATCCTCGGCGAACGCGCCGATCACGTCCATGTCCTTGCGCCACACCTCGATCTTCATCGTGGGCGGCTCGTATCTGTCGGCCACCATCAAGGGCGCACGCATCTCGAACATGCGCGACGTGCCGGCGCCGGCGCTGATCACCTCGACCACCTGCTTCGGGTCGAGGCCGGCCTTCATGCCGAGCACCATCGCCTCGGCGCTGGCGACGTTGTGGACCGCCACCAAGAGGTTGGCGATGTACTTCATGCGGCTGCCGTTGCCGAACACGCCGAGGTCGTAGACGACGCGCGAAAAGCCCTCCAGCACGGGCCGCATCGCCTTGATCGCCTTGCTCTCGCCGGAGGCGAGCACGACCAGATCCTTGACCGCGGCCTGTGCGCCGGTGCCGCTCATCGGCGTGTCGAGCAGCGTGTGGCCGGCCTTCTTCAGCGCCGCCTCGGCGGCAATCTTGTCCTCCAGCGTGAAGGTCGACGCCTCCGCGATGATCTTCGGCTCGAGCTTCGCCGCGGCGACCTGATCGACCACGGCGCGCAGCGCCTTGGCGCTCGGCAGGCTGGTGATCAGGAAGGGCGCCGCGGCCGCGGCGGCGGCGATGTCGGGGGCGATCGTCACGCCGGCTCGCGCCATCGCCCGTCGGCGCGCCGGATCGATATCGTAGCCGGTCACGCGAAAGCCCGCCTGGACGAGATTCTTCGCGAACGCCCCGCCCATGATGCCGAGCCCGATGATGCCGACCGCGCCCTTGGATCGTGCGCCCTTCGATCGCGTGCCCTTCGATCGCGTGGCCTTGGACCGCGCCGCCATGGTTCTCTCCCCCGTGCCGGGCGTCGACAGCGTCGTCGCCGGATCTCGTTTTGTCTTCCCGTGACGCTAGCCGGTCGGGACGGCGCGTTTCAAGGGACCTGTCCATGCGTGCGACGATCGCCTATCCTGCCCGGCGCACAGGGCGCCGGGCAGCTGTCGATACTCTGTATAAAAAAGCCGGGGCGCCCGATCCGTGCCGCCCGGACCGGCATCGCCGCGACGCCTGCTTCAGGGAGAGCCCCCGTGACGAGACTCTATTCCTTCTGGCGGTCGCTCGCGACCTATCGGGTGCGGATCGCGCTGGCCCTCAAGGGCGTGGTGCCGGACGAGATCGTGATCGTCGACCTGACGACGGGCGACCAGCACGGCGAGGCCTATGATGCCGTGAATCCCATGCATGCGCTGCCGACCCTGGTGGACGGCGA
Organism: Rhodoplanes sp. SY1; assembly: GCF_046000175.1. Lineage (NCBI taxonomy): Bacteria > Pseudomonadati > Pseudomonadota > Alphaproteobacteria > Hyphomicrobiales > Nitrobacteraceae > Rhodoplanes > Rhodoplanes sp. SY1. The sequence goes on along the minus strand of NZ_JBEOMB010000043.1, from coordinate 3,729 downwards.
AGGGCCGCCGCTCGTCCAGTCGCTCGCGATCATCGAGTATCTCGACGAGACGCGGCCCGAGCCGCCGTTGCTGCCCGCCGATCCGCGCGGGCGGGCCCGGGTCCGCAGCCTCGCCCTGATGGTCGCGGCGGATTCGCATCCGCTGATGGTGCCGCGGGTGCGCGAGTATCTCGAGCACACGCTCGGCGTGGCGGAGCCGGCGCGCGCCGCCTGGTGCCGGCACTGGATCGCCACCGCGCTCGCCGCGCTGGAGCGGCGTCTCTCGACGGAGCCCGAGACGGGCCGATTCTGCCACGGCGACACGGTGTCGCTGGCCGACATCTGCCTGGTCAGCCAGGTCGCCGGGGCCGGCTTCTTCGGCGTCGACACCGCGCCCTATCCGACGGTGCGGCGGATCGCCGAAGCGTGCAGTGCGATCGACGCCTTCGCATCTGCACACCCGCTGAAGCAGCCGGGCGCGCCGGCGACGGTCTAGGTCCAACATGCGTCTTTTCATGCGAACCGACCGATCGCCCGGACCGGACGTTCGGCCGGCGTTGCGTTTCCGACGGGGAGCGTATGCCGGAACGTGGCTTCTGCCGCCGGACTCGGCTGTCTAGACTCGTGGCCCGATCCCGGAACATCGCGGCCGATCCGCTCCTCGGCCGCGCGTTCACGATCGTCCCTCCGGATCGCGCCGCGATCCTCGTCCTGCCGCCACGGATGCCCGCATGCGCCCCAGGATTTTCGTCACCCAACCGATCGCGCAAGATGCCGTCGACATGATGCGCACGGTCGCCGACGTCGAGGTTCACCCCGACGCGACGGCGCCCATCGCCAAGGCGACGATGATCGAGGGCGTCAAGCGCGCCGACGTGCTGGTCTGCCTGATGCACGACACGGTCGACGCCGACGTGATCGCGGCGAACCCGAACCTCAAGGGCATCGCCTGGATGGGCATCCATCCGCAGCTCATCGACATCAAGGCGATGGAGCGCCGCGGCATCCCGCTCACCAACATCCCGCCGATGGTGAGCGAGGCGACGGCCGACATGGCGATGGCGCTGATCCTCGCCTGCGCGCGGCGCGTGCTGGAGGGCGACCGGCTGGTGCGCGCCGGGATCTATCCGGGCGGGCAGTCGAACTATCTGGCCGGCCTCGGCGTCACCGGCAAGACCATCGGCCTGATCGGCGGCGGCGGCCGCATCGGCCGGCTGGTGGCGAAGCGCTGCAACGGCTTCGACATGCGCGTTCTCTATTCCACGCCGCGCCGCAAGCCGGAGGCCGAGGAGCGCGAGTGGGGCCTCACCTACGCCTCGATCGACGATCTCCTGAAAGAGTCCGACATCGTCTCGGTGCATTCGCCGCTGCGCGACGACACCTATCACTCGATCGGCGCGCGCGAGTTCGCGCTGATGAAGCCGACCGCCTATTTCGTCAACACGTCGCGCGGTCCGATCGTCGACGAGCCGGCCCTCGTCGCGGCGCTGCAGAACGGAACCATCGCGGGCGCCGGGCTCGACGTGTTCGAGCACGAGCCGCACGTGCCGGCCGAACTGCTCGCGATGGGCAACGTCGTGCTGACCCCGCATCTCGGCAGCGCGGTCGCGGACCTGCGCGCCGCCATGGCCCGCATCGTCGCGGAGAACGCCGTCGCGCTCGCAACCGGCGCGACCCCGCCGAACCTGTTCGATTTCGCCGGGCCGACGACCTGATCGGGTCCGCCCGCCGCCACGCCCGAGCGATCCATCGGAGCGACCTCCACCGGAGCGACCCATGAGCAAGTTCAAGATCGTCGTCACCGACAGCCCGTTCCCCTCGCTGGATCCCGCCAAGGAGGCGCTCGCCCGGCTCGACCCCCTGGTGGTCCAGGCGAAGAGCCCGTCGGCCGAGGACATCCTCGCCGAGGCGCGCGACGCCGACGGCATTCTCGTCACCTACGCCAAGCTGCCGGGCGAGCTCCTGCGCGAGTGCAAGAAGCTCAAGGTGATCGGCCGCTTCGGCCTCGGCGTCGACAACATCGATATCCCGGCCGCCAAGGAGCTCGGCATCGTCGTCACCTATGTGCCGGACTATTGCCTGCACGAGGTCTCCGACCACGCGATGGCCCTGCTGCTCGCCATCGCGCGAAAGATCCCGCTGGCCGACCGCTCGGTCCACGGCGGCGAGTGGAAGATGCCGGTCGTGGTGCCGCTGCGCCGCTTCAACACGATGACGCTCGGCCTGATCGGTTTCGGCGGCATCCCGCGCAATCTCGCGCCGAAAGCGCAGGCGTTCGGGTTCAAGGTGATCGCGTCGGACCCGTATCTGCCGCAGGACGTGTTCGACAAGGCCGGCGTCGAGAGCGTGTCGCTCGACGACCTCTACGCCCGCTCGGATCTGATCTCGGTGCATGCGCCGCTGCTGCCGTCGACCCGTGGCCTCGTGAACGACGAGGCCTTCGCCAAGATGAAGCCGGGCGTGATGATCGTGAACACGGCGCGCGGGCCGCTGATCGACGAGGCGGCGTTGGTCCGCGCCCTCGACTCCGGCAAGGTCGCGGCCGCCGGCCTCGATGTCGTGACGGTCGAGCCGCTGCCGAAGGACTCGGCCCTGATCGGCCGGCCCAACGTGGTGCTGACGCCGCACACCGGCTTCTACTCGGTCGAGGCGCTGCTCGAGCTGGAGACGAAGTGCGCGAGCGACGTCGCCCGCGTGCTGTCGGGCGAGAAGCCCGTGTATCCAGTGAAGATGTAGGCTCCGCGCGGCGAAACCCTGTCACGTCGTCATGGCCGGGCTCGTCCCGGCCATCCACGTCTTTCGACCCTGTCGCCGTGTAAGACGTGGATGCCCGCGACGAGCGCGGGCATGACGGCGTCGGGATGCCGCTCAATCCGCCGTCCAGCCGCCGTCGAGCACCAGGGCGGCGCCGGTCATCAGCGACGAGGCGTCGGAGGCGAGATAGAGGATCGCGCCCGTCACCTCGTCGAGCCGGCCGATGCGGCCGAGCTTGATTTTGGCGGTCACCTCGTCGCGGAACGCCTTGTTCTCGAAGAACGGCTTGGTCATCGGCGTCTCCAGGAACGTCGGGCCGATCGAGTTGACCCGCACGTTGTGGGGCGCGAGCTCGATCGCCATCGCCTTGGTGAAGCCCTCCATGGCGTGCTTCGAGGCGCAGTAGACGGTGCGGCGCGCCGCGCCGACATGGCCCATCTGCGACGAGATGTTGACGATGGAGCCGGGGCGCTTTTCCGCCATCAACCGCAGGCCGACGGCGCGCGCCATGAAGAAGGCGGCCCGCACGTTGAGGCCGAAGATCGCGTCGAAGTCGGCGATCGTGACGTCCGGGAGCAGGGCCGGGCGGTTCATGCCGGCATTGTTGATCAGGATCTCGAACGGCGGACGCGCCGCAAGCGTCGCTTCGACGGCGTCGAGATCCGTCACGTCGAGCACGAGCGCCTCGGCCGCATGGCCGCGCGCCCGGATCGCCGCGGCGGCGGCCTCGATCTCGGCTCCGCTGCGCGCCGCGAGCGTCACCTGCGCGCCGGCCTCGGCCAGCACCGAGGCGGCGGCGAGCCCGATGCCGCGCCCGCCGCCTGTGACCAGCGCCCGCTTGCCGTCGACACGGAACGAGGGGGAGGAGGCGAGTTCGATCTGAGTCATGGAATGTCCTGCCCGGAGCCTGTCTCACCTCTCCCCGCCGCGCGGGGAGAGGTCGGCATTCGCGGCCCCGGCGCGAATGCCGGGTGAGGGGGCGTCTCGTGGATACGG